>CAIKHC010000312.1 GCA_903827085.1 uncultured Candidatus Nemicrothrix sp.
CTCAGCTCGGTCGAACTGTGGGGAGCTCACACCAAGGTCGAATAGCGCACCAACGATGGGCTGGCCGACGAGTTCGGCATCGATAACCGCCGTAAACGAGTCGAAACGGGCCTGCACGGTGCGAGCACGATCGCCAAAGCGCCCAAGGCGTTCGCGAGCAACTGCAAGTGCATCCGGGTCCTGGTCGATACCAAGTACCGAAAGGTGCGGGTGCGCCTCAAGGAGAGCAGTTGCATGGCCAGCGCCACCGAGGGTTGCGTCGATGACCCAACCGGCTGGCACTGATTCGAAGGCCGCCACGATCTCGTCGAGCATCACCGGGCGGTGGTCGAACGATTCGTGGGTTTCGGCCATGACTGATACCTCTCGCTGCTGAGCCAGTCGGCAGAGCCGGTACCGGTCCTCAGCAGTCCCTCGGAACACCGGCGCCCGCCGGGATTTCTCCCCGGTCGGGCTCGATGGGAAGCGGGCGGAGTAGGGGCCTTCCATCGTGTGTTCCGAGAGACTGCTGAAAATCGGGCGACCGGCTCGGTCGCAGGAGTGGTCCTTTCGTTGGTGGGTCAGAGACAAAGGGGACATGACACGGACTAGAGCCCCAAGGACGTAACGGCTTGGGTGAGGCTGTCGTCGGCGAGTGATGCTTGGTCGTTCCAGCGGCCGGCGTTCCAGATCTCGATGCGACCGAAGGCGCCGATAACGACGGCCTCTTTGTCGAGCGAGGCGAAGTCGCGCAAGCGCTGAGGAATAGTGATGCGGCCTTGTGAATCGGGTCGGACTTCGTGGGCGTTGGCGGCGAAGGCACGGAGCGATTCCTGAGAGGTCTCACCCGAACGGACCTTGTCCTGGAGACGGGTGGCCATTTCGCCGAAGCCCTCTTCAGTCCAGAGGCCAAGGCAGCGGTCGAGCTGGGAAATGAACCCCTTATCGACCAACTGGGCGCGGAAGGTCGCGGGAAGGACCACTCGGCCCTTGTCATCGAGCGAATGCTCGAACGTCCCAACGAACATGCCTGCAATCCTCTCCACCGGCTCCCCACGGAGCCCCTACGGACAGACATATTGCCCCACTTCCCCCCACTTCGCAAGTACATCGCTCCCTTTTCTCCCCAAATCGCCCAAAACGGTCGAAATTCCTCATGCGCGGCCTGAGGATCGAGGTCGGTGAACAGGCCGTTGGGACGCGACAAATCGCCTGATGCGCCCAATTCCGCTGCCGCCCCTATGGGAGACCGACCCTCACCGTGGCCGCACAGGCAAGGGGGCCTCTTACCGAAGCGCCCCCAGCGAAGGATTGGGCCGACTCAACACCAAAGGCCGAGAAGAGTTACGGAAGTGCCTCGATAAATGCATCGCGAAGATCGAAGGCGGGGTCTCCGAGCGTGGTGGGAAACACACGAACCTCATCGATCGAGCCGCCGCTTGCCGCGATGCCAGGCGCAAGCAATTCGGCGTGACGCGTCGCATCCCAACGCAACGGCACCGAACATTGGAATCGAGCACCAGCCCGTGTTCGTCGCTGAGAGATACCGACGACCTTCGCACCATCGACGGTGACCTCTCCGGCGGCAAGCCCGGCAAAACACACAACGGAGGACAACTCGTTCGTCACCATTGCCCCACGATGCACCACGCCTTCACTACCCACTGAACGCAAGGCTTCGACCCACACGTCGCCGAGCCATTGGGAAGCGAGGCTCACATCGTCGCTCCATAACGAATCGGATCTACCGATCACGACATCGATCCAAAGTTGCGCACCTGGGTCAAGGAGCACTGCCCCTCCCCCGCTCTGACGGTTGAAGACATCAACGTCGAGGCGTTTCGCGACAGCAAGGTCGACGTCGTCAATCGATTGCGTTGAACCAAGGGCAAGCGCTGCACCGCTCACATCCAGTAATCGCACTGAACGTTGGGCGCCAGCGGGCACACCGTGACTATGAAAGCCCCGAGCATCACCCTTTGCCCTCACGACATCCCAACGAGCCACCGGCGCAGGTTACCGACCAGCGATACGGTCACCGTCATGACTGTTGCTGACAATGGATATCTCGCAGGGCGATCAATCATCGTGACGGGGGCTGCGAGCGGCTTCGGTCGGCTCGTGACCGCTCTCGCGTCTGCCCGAGGCGCAAACGTTCTCGCCGCCGACGTCGACGGCGCAGGTGTCACTGCGCTCGCTACTGAACTTCAAGCTCAGGGACGCTCGGTGCAGGCATCTGCGACCGACGTCACCGATTCGGCGCAAATGCATGCGATGGCGTCAGCATGCATGGAGCACTTCGGCGCTATCGACGTGCTCGTCAACAACGCCGGCACCATGCCCCTTGCGTTCTGGGCCGATCACGCGGCGGCGGCCGACGCATGGAGTCGCTGTATCGACATCAACTTCAAAGGTGTCGTCAATGGAATCGCTGCAGTTCACGATCAAATGATCAAACAGGGTCGCGGTCATGTCGTGAACATCTCATCGATCTATGGCAACACCCCCGTCGCTGGCTCAGCCATCTACACCGCCACGAAAGCTGCGGTAAATGTGCTTTCCGAATCACTGCGAATCGAATCACAGGGTCGGATCAAAGTCACCACGGTCAAACCCACCGGCGTCATTGGCACCAACCTCGGTTCCACCATCATCAATGGCGACGCAATGATCGGCATCCTTGGACAAAACATGGACTCATTCCGCGAGAACGTCGTGAAGTTCATGACACCGGGCGAATCCGAAGGCCTCACCGATCCCGAGAACATTCGCTATTGGGCGATCTCGCCAGAAGAACTCGCAGAACAAATCGTCTACGTGATTGATCAGCCGTGGGGAATCTCGATCAGCGACATCACCGTGCGCGCATCAGGCGATCAGTACTTGTCCTGAACTCTTCAGGACGTGACCTCGGGCCAGGCCCGACACCAATGCAAATAGGTGATGAGGTCCTCGGTCAGAGGCTCTCCGCCAGAACCGCCATAGGCCGTCACTAAACGGAACTTCATGTACGACGCGTCGGGAAGCGGAAGGAACGGCGCGCGCTTCCACCATCCACGCGGAGCGAGACGGAATAACTGACGCACTGCGGTGGTCCAAAGCGACGGATGGCGAACCACTGCCAGCGCTCCGGCAAGCATCCAGCGCGAAGAGGGTTGATCAGCCACGCAGTGATCCTACTGATCGAGTCCGCGCCAGCCGACCGCCGCCGCTCCGATCAGTGGCCCATCGGCGCCGAGACCTCCACGGCGCAGTTCGCAACCCTTTGAGAAATCGAGTTGCGCGCGCAATGCGATCTCGTCATTCGCTGCAGCGAAGAATGGATCGCCAAAGCCGAGCGCCACAGAACCCGCAACAACAGCAAGACGAAGATCAAGAAGATTCGCCACTGTTGCCACCGCCCGCCCAACCAACCGACCAGTACGTTCGATCACTTCGGCCGTTGCTTCGGCGGCAGGCCGTCCGGTGTAGGCAGCAATCGCAGTTCCCGACGCTTCGGCTTCTAAACATCCGCGTGCACCACATCCGCACAGACGACCTTCGGGCTCAACGCAGATGTGTCCGATGTGCCCCGCGTTGCCATCGGCACCGTCGAGCAATCGACCATCAAGAACAATTCCGCCGCCAACACCGGTCGACACGACCATGGCGAGATAGTTGTCGACATCTTGAGCGGCGCCGAGCCAACCTTCGCCCAGCGCCAGCGCCTTTGCATCGTTGTCGATAAAGGTTGGAAGTCCCGTTGCGACGGAAAGTCGGTCGAGCAGGGGGAACGAACGCCATGCCGGGATATTCACTGGAGAGACTTCAACGCCATCGCGCGTCATCGGCCCACCAGTACCTACGCCGCAAACCACTGGAGTAACCGGCGAAGACCTTGTTACTTCGGCGATGAGTTCAACGATCGTGGCAAACATTTCGTCGCCGGTCCCATGCGCAGGCGTGGCCGCACGTTCACGAACGACAACCACCCCATCGTGATCGACGAGGCCCACGTCGATCTTGGTTCCGCCAATGTCGACGGCGAGTGCTGCCGGGACAGACAGAGTCAGGCCTCGTCCTCGCGCTGGAGACGATCCTTGAAACGTGACCGCGTGTTGCCAAGTGCATCACGGAAACCTGCAGCCTTGGCCGATTGTGTCATTTGCTGCATCCCGGCCTTGCCAAGGCGCCGTCCGTTGCGCTCAAACGCGAGCGCCGAAATAAGCATGACGAGGAACCCGCCGAAGGCCAGAAGAAACGATGTGCCAAGTAGCACGACCAAAAGAATGAGTCCGACGAAAAAACCGAATGCCGACCATTTCAACCCGCGAGATGCCGCGGTGTACACGGTTGTGTCAGCGATGTCTCGAGCGAGACCGGGATCGGTCTCACGCAACTGCTGCTCAATCTCGCTGAGGATGCGTTGTTCGTCCTCGGAAAGCGGCACTACACCTACTCCTTGTTGCGACTTGGAGACAACAGCCTCTCACGGCCGACACCAATACACAACGGCACCTCGGCGCAGGGAGGTGTCACGCGGATGTCGAACTGTTCCCCGGATCAGTTTGCTCTGCATTTGGCCCCCACTGCTGAGCCCCTCGGCGTTTCAAACGAAGACCATCGGGGCCCACAGCAACCGCCGACCCAATCGCTTCTTCGCCGAACCGAGCCCGGATCTCATCGATCGTGCGATCTGCTTCCTGCCAGCCTGGACCCGAGATCGCTTCGTCAAATGTGAGTTGTCGGGACGAATCAGAGCTGAGTCCACTCACCGAGAGTCCAAGTAGCCGAACCCCCTGAGCAGGATCAACAAGTGCGAGCAAACCGCGACCGGCGTCGAGCAACGACCGCGAATCATCGATCGCGACCGCCAATGTGGTTGATCGAGTGATCGTCGTGAAGTCACCGAACCGCACTTTCAGCTGCACCGTGCGCCCAACAAGCCCCTGCGCCCGCAATCGAGATGCAACGGAATCAGCAAACTGTACGAGTTCATGATCCAAGGTCGAACGAAGGTGATGGTCACGAGAAAACGTTTCCTCTTGACCGATCGATTTCATCGCGCGGTCTGGCTCGACCAAGCGTTCGTCTTGGCCATTGGCCAACGAGTGGAGATGGCGTCCCTGAGAGCGACCAAGCACGGCAACGACGTTCTCTTCGGGAAGGTCAGCGAGATCAGCAATCGTTAGAACGCCGATTCGGTGAAGTTTTGTGAGCGTCGCCGGCCCCACTCCCCAAAGCGATTCGACCGGAAGCGGCCGAAGGAATGACAACGTTTCTTCGGGTTCAACAACGTAAACACCGCTGCCAAACTGTGGCCCATCTTTCGACGCTTTTGGTTTAGCTGCTTCAGTCGCGAGTTTCGCAACAAACTTTGTGCTCGCTACTCCGACTGAACATGTCAGACCCTGTTCTTCGAGAACACGTCGACGTATAGATGCCGCGATCGTCGGCGCGTCACCGAGTAATCGGAGAGCCCCACTCACATCGAGAAAGGCTTCATCGAGCGAAAGCGGCTCAACAAGCGGTGTGACGTCTCTGAAAATCGCCATCACGTTTGCACTGACTTCGGAATAGCGATGGAACCTGCCGCTCAAAAAGATCGCGTGCGGACACAAACGACGCGCTTGGGCCGCTGACATTGCCGAGTAAACGCCGAACGCGCGTGCTTCATAAGACGCAGCTGCCACCACTCCACGTTGTCCGTCGCCGCCAACGACGACGGGTTTTCCGCGTAGTTCAGGCTGATCAAGTAACTCAACCGATACGAAGAACGCATCCATGTCCACATGGAGAATGTTTGCGATGTCGCGCGGCTTGTTCACACGCGCGTCACCACCAACGACGATCGGTCCGAACCTTCGATGTTGTAGGCGAATGAACGCGGGTCATCCCAACGGTGCA
>CAIKHC010000313.1 GCA_903827085.1 uncultured Candidatus Nemicrothrix sp.
TCTCGCCGTCGTGGAACTTACGCATGTGCAACTGACAGGTTGCGGTGCCCTTTTGGGGACCGTGTGCCTGACCGTTGATCATGAGGCCACAAGTGCCACAGATGCCTTCACGACAATCACTATCGAACGTGATCGGCTCATGGCCATTGTCGATGAGGTTTTCGTTGACGAGGTCGAGCATTTCGAGGAAAGACATTTCGTCCTTCACATCGGTTGCTTCGTAGGTCTCGAAATGGCCGGAATCGGTAGGACCGCTCTGGCGCCAGACCTTGAGTGTGAGATTCACAATGGCTCCTGGTTACTTGTAACTGCGCTCGACGGGCTTCACGGTTTCAAACACAAGAGGCTCTTTGTGAAGAGTCGCGGCTTGGCCGGATCCTTCCCATTCCCATGCGCCGACAAACGAGAAGTTCTCGTCATCACGCTTGGCTTCGCCTTCTTCGGTCTGATGCTCAACACGGAAGTGACCACCACAGGACTCTTCACGCATAAGTGCATCGCGGCACATCAATTCGCCGAGTTCGAAGAAGTCAGCGACGCGGCCGACCTTTTCGAGTGACTGGTTGACGCCATCTGGATCGCCGAGCACACGAACGTTCTTTTCGAACTCTTCGCGCAATGCGGGGATTTCGGAGAGTGCCTTTTCGAGACCGTTCTTGTCGCGGGCCATGCCGCAGTAATCCCAAACGATCTTGCCGAGTTCACGGTGGTAGTACTCCGGCGACTTGGTGCCACCAACGTTGATCCAACGGCGCATGTCGTCTTGCACGGTTGCCACTGACGTAGCGAACGCGGGATCGTCGGTGCCTACCGGGGTCTTGCCGAGCAAGCCAGCGAGGTAATCGCCGATCGTGTTCGGGGCAACGAAGTAGCCGTCGGCCAGACCCTGCATGAGGGCCGAAGCGCCAAGACGGTTTGCGCCGTGATCGGAGAAGTTGGCTTCACCGAGTGCGTACAGGCCAGGGATGTTGGTCATGAGGTTGTAATCAACCCATAGACCACCCATTGTGTAGTGAGAGGCCGGGTAGATGCGCATCGGCATCTTCATCGGGTTCTCGTCGGTGATGCGCTCGTACATGTCGAACAAGTTGCCGTAACGCTCAAACACAACGTTCTCGCCGAGACGGCCAATTGATTCGGCGAAGTCGAGATACACGCCGTTCTTGATCGGGCCAACACCGCGTCCTTCGTCAACAACCTGCTTCGCGTTACGTGACGCAATGTCACGAGGTGCGAGGTTGCCGAAGGACGGGTACTTGCGCTCAAGGAAGTAGTCGCGGTCCTCTTCCGGAATGTTTTCCGGAGCACGGTTGTCGTCGAACTGCTTCGGGACCCAAATGCGGCCGTCGTTTCGAAGCGATTCCGACATAAGCGTGAGCTTCGACTGGAATTCGTCGCTGGCCGGAATGCAGGTGGGGTGGATCTGTGTGTAGCAAGGGTTCGCGAACAACGCGCCCTTCTTATGCGCTCGCCAAGCGGCCGTGACATTCGAGTTCATGGCGTTGGTGGACAAGTAGAAGGCGTTGCCGTAACCGCCGGTGCAAAGCAGCGTGGCGTGACCTGCCCAGCTCTTGATGTCGCCGGTGACGAGATCGCGAGTGACGATGCCTGCAGCAACGCCGTCCTTGGTGACGACATCGAGAAGCTCGGTCTTGGTATGGAGTTCCACACGACCAAGCGATACCTGCTGCATGAGGGCCTGGTAGGCGCCGAGCAGAAGCTGCTGACCGGTTTGGCCACGTGCGTAGAACGTACGACTGACCTGTGAACCACCGAACGAACGGTTGTCGAGAAGACCGCCGTATTCGCGAGCGAAGGGAACGCCCTGCGCGACGCACTGATCGATGATGTTGACGCTGACTTCGGCCAAGCGATGAACGTTGGACTCGCGTGAACGGAAGTCGCCGCCCTTGACCGTGTCGTAGAACAAACGATGAACGCTGTCGCCATCGTTCTTGTAGTTCTTCGCACCGTTGATGCCGCCCTGTGCGGCGATTGAATGTGCACGACGCGGTGAGTCATGGAAGGTGAAGCACTTCACCTGGTAGCCGAGTTCGGCGAGTGTGGCTGCTGCGGCGGCGCCGGCAAGACCGGTGCCAACCACGAGCACAGTGAACTTCCGCTTGTTCGCGGGGTTCACGAGTTTCATGTTGAACTTGTGACTGGTCCAACGGTCCTCAATGGGACCGGAGGGGACCTTGGAGTCGAGAGTGATTGTGCTCATCTGTTGCTCCTTCAGCCGACCACGCCGGTAAGCACGGCGATGGGGAATGTGATGTTGACGCCAGCCACAAGAATCGCGAAGCCCGCAGCAAAGCCGCGTCGGATCGGATTGTGGCGGGGATTGAACTGGGCGCTCATGGAACCGAGGCTCTGGAAGATGCTCCAGGCGCCGTGGTAGAGGTGAAACCCGAGTGCGATGTTCGCGATGATGTACAGCGCGGCAACAGGGGCACGGTCGAGGCTTGTGGCGACATTCCCATAGGGATTGCCGTTCTCGAAGTCTGGGTTGGCCCAGCCCCATGTCAGGTCGGCGAGATGCCACAGCAGGAACAGGCCAACGATGATGCCGCTCCAGCGCATCGTGCGCGCTGCCCAGTTCACGGCCACGTAGTCACGTGGTGACTTGTAGTTGACCGGTCGGGCCTTGCGATTGATGCGGGTCAGCGCATAGGCCGACTGGATATGCAGCGCGAATGCGCCGATAAGACCGAGACGCAGAATCCACAGGACACCAGTAGGCGGAATGATCGGGACGAGCAACTGACGCAAGAACTCTGCGTAGTGGTTGAAGTCCTCGGCCCCGAGATACATCTTGAGGTTGCCGATCATGTGGAAGAGCACGAATCCCATCAGCATGATGCCGGTGAGAGCCATGATCCATTTCTTGCCAACTGAGGACTTGTAAAGGTCGACAATGGCGAAATTGCTGCGTCGGTTGGCCTTGCGGATCGTGGGGGACGAGATGCCCGGAGTGATCGCCGGCGGTTCCTTGGTTGCTGTCACGAGCAGACCTTTCCTAAAAGAGGCTGTGACTGGAAAGTGGCAAGGACAGACACCGTCTGGCCGAGCAGGATCACGCTACTCACCGGCAAAGGCGAGGGGCGAACTGTGCGCAAGCAGATTCGTCACTCGGCTCGCCCGCCGAGGGGGCCGCGGCGATAGGTTGAGTCGTCCATCGTCCGGCCATCGGGTCCGGCAGGGGAGGAAACGATGTCAGAGCGGCCAACCACTCTCGGAGAATTGCGTGCGTCGGGCTGGGTGAGCCGCCCGGTCAAAGAAGAACTCCGTCAGAACGCCATTGTGCGAATCGTCGCCGGCGAACCGCTCTTCGACAGCGTTCTGGGTTACGAGGACACCGTCCTTCCCCAGCTTGAGAACGCCATTCTCGCTGGCCACGACGTGATCTTCCTGGGTGAGCGAGGCCAGGCCAAGACTCGCATGATCCGTTCACTCACCAATCTGCTCGACGAATGGATGCCGATCGTCGCCGGTTCCGAGATCAACGATGACCCCTACGCCCCAGTCTCTAAGCCGGCCCGCGACCTCGTGGCCGAACTGGGCGATGCCACCCCAATTAGCTGGGTGCACCGAGATGAGCGCTACGGCGAGAAGCTCGCCACCCCCGATACCTCGATCGCCGATCTCATCGGCGAGGTCGATCCCATCAAAATCGCCGAGGGTCGACATCTTTCCAATGAAGAGACCATCCACTTCGGCCTCGTGCCCCGCACCAACCGCGGCATCTTCGCCATCAACGAACTTCCCGACCTCGCCGAGCGGATTCAGGTTGGTTTGTTGAACGTGCTCGAAGAGCGCGACGTGCAGATCCGCGGTTTCAAACTCCGGCTTCCTCTCGACGTCATGTTGTTCGCGTCGGCCAACCCCGACGACTACACCAACCGTGGACGCCTCATCACACCGCTGAAGGATCGCTTCGGTTCGCAGATCCGCACGCATTACCCACTCGATGTCGCAACCGAAGTCACAATCGCGTTGCAAGAGGCTCGCAATCTCGAGGTTCCGGGCATCGAAGTGCGTGTGCCTGCGTACATGACCGAAATCGTTGCGGAGTTCTCACAACTTGCGCGTCGTAGCCCGCACATCAATCAGCGGTCGGGCGTGTCAGTGCGTCTCACCGTTGCGAACCTTGAAACGCTCCAGGCCAACGCGATGCGTCGTGCACTGCAGCATGGCGAAACCATCGTTGTTCCGCGTGTTTCTGATCTTGATGCGCTCGCTGCATCAACGATCGGCAAAGTCGAAATCGAAACGATTGAAGAAGGCCGCGAGGGCCTTGTTGTTGAACAACTTCTCAAGGCTGCGGTGCTCGGAATCTTCCGTGAATACATCGCCATCGAAAACCTTCGTGACGTTGTCGACTCGTTCGACGGTGATCGTTTAGTGAACGCAGGTGAAGACGTTTCTTCTGCCGACTATGTCGCATTGCTCGGCGATATCGCAGCGCTCGCACCGCATATCACCGCCCTCACCGGTGGCGACACCACGCCCGAGGTTGTTGCCAGCGCCGTCGAGTTCGTGCTCGAAGGCCTGCATCTTTCCAAGCGCCTCAACAAAGACGCAGTTGGCGCTCGCGCCCAGTACCGCGGTCGCGGCTGAGCACTGCTTTCGAATTAGCGCTTGTCGTTGACGAGTTCGTGCACGCCATCAAGGCCGGCGATCACAACTCGTTCCACCATCGAGCCGGGGAAGATCCCGTGTTCGACGATGCCCGGTGTCCTCGAAAGTGCGTCGCCGAGGGCAACGGGGTCGGCAATCGAACCGAACTGAGCGTCCATCACGAGGTTGCCATTATCGCTGCGTCGATCGCGAGTGGTGACAGCGGAAGCGCCGAGGGCTTCGACGGCGCTGGCCACAACGCCGGGTGCGAAATCGAGCACTTCAAGTGGAGTTCCAAACGGGCCTAGTGCGGGAACGAGTTTCGATTCATCGACCACGATGATGAATCGCGGTGACATTGAGGCCACGATTTTTTCGCGAGTGTGTGCCGCGCCGCCGCCCTTGGTGAGGTTGAACGCAGGGTCGACTTCGTCGGCGCCATCGATGGCGATGTCGAGCGCACCAATCTCATCGGGAGAAATGACCTTCAAGCCGAGCGAGATTGCGAGTTCCTGGGTCTGCACCGACGTTGAGGTGCACACGATGTCGAGCGCTCGATCGCCGAGCTCAACGATGGTCCAGTGCACGGTCGAACCAGTACCGAGGCCAACGCGCATTCCGTCGGTGACGTAACTGGCGGCATGACGACCAGCCGCTTCCTTCGCGAGGTCTTGGGGTGAACGTTCGGCTTGGCTCTGATCAGGGCTCACGTCGAGAGCATCGCACGTCAGCGAGGTGTAGCGCGCAGTAATTGCGCGCTGTCGCGCGGAGTGCGACTGCGGTCGAAGATGCCGTCGGGCACGTCGAATCCACATTCGGGTGTCCAGCCGTCAATGCCTGACTCCCAAAACGCGTGCGTCACCGCGATGCCATCTTCGGCTGCTCGCTGTGTTTCCAGCATTGAACCGGCGATGACCTCGACGCGCCAGTCGTCCTCTGCGGTGGTGAGTCCGGTGCCAAGCAGCGCGAACGTTCGGCCGGGAAAGTTGTCGGCCAAACGGCGGATGGTCACGCCGAGGCCTTCTGTCCAAGGTGCGCGACCATCGGGCGCAACTGGGGCATCGATGGGATAGGGCCCGGTCGTTCCGTCGGCGAACAAGGTCGAACCGCCGCGATAGGTAAATCCAATGAGGTCGTAGGCGCCGGCAAGCCCATCGATCTCACGCTCAGCCAAACCGGGAATGGAAATGACACCGTCGTTGAGCTCGCGGATCCACGAGCCGAATCGCAATCGATCAACCGACTCAACGCGTTTGCGCGCCGCGTCACGTTCGTCGGGCTCGCGAGACATCACCCCTGGCTCCACTGGACACGTATCGATGCATACGACAACCGGGGGAGTGCCGCTGCGCAGAAGGCGATTGGCCTCGAACGATGCGTGATGCAGTGTGTGGAGCGCTTCGAGGAACTTGCCGGGTTCGGCTTTGTATGGCGGTCGGCTGCCAGCGAGGTGGCCTTCAAGGGCTCGTGTGTAGGGGTCGAGGACCGGAATCCACGCCGCCACGAGGTCGCCAAAGGTTTCGGCCACGCGGTCGACATGGCGGGGCCAGGTGAGGCGAAGGCCGTCGGCATCGTCGAAACCACGTTGGTCTTCGGAGAACCAGCCCGGCAGCGGGCCATCGTGCAGAACGGCCCACACGTCGATGCCGGCATCTCGAGCAGCCTTCAAGATTTCGGAGACGTGATCGACAGCGTCGCTGTCCCAATGGCCCGGGCGAGGCTCGAGCCGCGACCAGTCGATCGTCCAGCGCATGGCGGGAATGCCGGCCTCAGCCAGCATGGGCAGGTCAGAGCGGAACTCGAAGCCGAAACCGCTGCCGATCATGGAATCGGGAAGGGATCCGTCGGCGGTGAGGGTCGACCAATCGCTTCGATCGGAGAGGCCTTCGCCCCCCGCTGCAGTGGTGGCGATGCCCCAAAGGGCTGGGTCGGTCATAGATGCAGTATTCCCGGTACGGTGCCTCTATGGGCAGAGCCAATCGGGTTCAGTACTCGCGATGGGATGGCACGCAGGTCGGCTTCGACCTCGACGCCACCGACATCTTCGGCGAAATCACTGATGATCTGCTGTATCACGGCGATATCAACGCCGCGCTGCGACGCATGATGCAAGAGGGATTCGACTCCGACAACGGCGAGCGCATGAAGGGCTTGCGGGAAATGATGGACGAGCTCCGACGCAAGCGTCGTGAAACGCTCGAAAGCAACGACCTCGGCGGCATCTACGACGAAATCGCAAAAGACCTTCGCGATGTTGTCGAAGCCGAACGTGAAGCAATCGATGAACTCGCACAAGAAGCGCGCGAATCAGGCGATGCTCGTCGCCAAGAACTCACCGAACAAGTTGCTGCCGAACGCCACATGTCACTCGACTTAATGTCGCAAGATCTCGCCGGAATGGTGCGCGATCTTCAGAACCACGACTTCACGTCATCAGAAGCGCGCGAAAAGTTCGAAGAACTGGTCGAGAAACTGCGCGAGCAACTGATGCAGCAGTACGTCGACCAAATGTCGGGCGCAGTTGAAAACATGACGCCCGAAGACATGGCTCGCATGAAGGACATGTTCGCTGAGCTCAACAACATGCTCGAACAACGCCAGCGTGGCGAAGAACCAGACTTCGATGGCTTCATGGAGAAGTTCGGCGACTTCTTCCCGGAAAACCCACAAAACCTTGATGAATTGCTTGAAATCATGGCGGCACGCATGGCCGCTGCTCAAGCGATGATGAATTCAATGACGCCCGAACAGCGCGCACAATTGCAAGCGCTTTCCGATCAGTTGCTTGAAGACATGGATCTTCGTTGGCAAATGGATCAATTGGGTCAGAACCTCGCGCAGGCGTTCCCCGACCTCAACTGGAATCGTCGCTATGAATTTTCTGGCGACGAACCGCTCAACATGGCCGATGCCAATCAGATGCTCCAGCAACTTGGTGACATCGATCAGCTCGAGAACTTGCTGAAGGGCGCAGCCAACCCGGGTGCGCTTGCTGAAGTCGATCTTGACCGTGCGCGCGAACTTCTCGGTGACGACGCGGCCCGCAGCCTCGAACAGATGGCAGAACTCTCACGGCGTCTCGAAGAGTCAGGCCTGGTTGAGAACAAAGAAGGAAAGCTCGAACTCACGCCGCGTGGCATTCGCCAACTCGGTCAGAACGCGCTCGACGAGTTGTTCAACAAGCTCGATATGGACAAAGCCGGGCAGCACGAAATTGCCCGTATCGGCGTTGGCCACGAACGCGATCACTCCACCAAGCCCTACGAGTTCGGCGATCCTTTCAATCTCGACATTGGCCGAACCGTCCGCAACGCGATCTTCCGCAGCGGAGCAGGCACACCGGTGCAACTCACACCCGAAGATTTCGAAGTTGAGCGAACCGAGCATCTCGTGCGATCGAGCACTGTCCTCATGGTCGACCTTTCGCTCTCGATGCCGATGCGGGGCAATTTCTTGCCGGCCAAGAAGGTCACGATGGCGTTGCACGCCCTCATCAGCTCGAAATATCCGCGGGACTACCTCGGCCTCGTGGGCTTCAGTCGCACGGCCGAGGAACTGAAGGCCGAGCAACTGCCCGAGGTTTCGTGGGACTTTGACTACGGCACCAACATGCACGAGGGCTTCATGATCGCCCGGCGCCTGCTGGCCAAACAGTCGGGCACCAAGCAGATCATCATGATCACTGACGGTGAACCCACCGCTCATGTGATGCCAAACGGTCAGATTTTCTTCGATTATCCGACCCGGCCTGAAACCCGCGATGCCACCCTCCGACAGGTGATGCTGTGCACCAAAGAGGACATCGTCATCAATACGTTCATGCTCGATCCGAACCCCTATCTGTCGGAGTTCGTCGAGAAAATGAGCCAATTAAACGGCGGAAGGGCCTTCTTCACGACCCCAGAGAACCTGGGCGATTACGTGCTGGTGGACTTCCTCAACAACAAACGGGAAATGCTCCGAGGCCGCCGAGCCGGTTGATTTCCCCTGCTGAGCCGGGGTTTTTGTGCCCCGAACCCAATTCCCCCTTGCGTTTGTCGCGCCGACAGGGCAGAATCACGCCGTTGTAATTACACCCGTGAAGCACCGTCGTTTCCGGGGGAAGCTGTTCGAGTCCAGGAGGACCCCCAGCATGCCGCAATCGATTTCTCTCACCTCAGCCCAAAGCGCACCGGCCGTCGAACTCGACGGCGAGGACAAGTCCTGGCAGGACATGGCCAACTGCCTCGGGGTCGACCCCGATCTCTTCTTTCCCGAGCGTGGTGCATCGACCCGCGAGGCCAAAGAGGTCTGCAAGGGCTGTGTCGTGCGTGACGATTGCCTCGAGTACGCGCTGGCCAACGGCGAGAAGTTCGGCATTTGGGGTGGCATGAGCGAGCGCGAGCGTCGCCGTATCCGCCGCCAGCGTGCATTGGCCCGTGCCGCAGCTGCTGCACCGGCCCGCACTGCAACTGCCTGAGTTCAGTCGCCGCCGTGAGGACGGCGTTGCAACCGAGACTCAATCGTCGTTGCAACTGACAGGTTGAGTTGTTCCCAGCGATTCTCATTCACCGCGTCCAAGACTGACTGCGGTGCAAGACCCACAAGTTCGGCACGAGCAATCGCTGTCTCCGAAGCCACGCGGTCGTACACCTCGGCAGGACCAACGATGAGCGGATCAATGAGGTTCATCGATACCTGGACCTCGTCGCCAACCTGAAGGCCGAGCGCGCGCACACCTGGTCCACGGATCGACGATGCGATGGATTTCGCAAGGTCGAGGTCAGGTTCCGAAAGCCACAAATTCCAGGCCAGCATGAGTTCCCTCGCGCCAACGGCAACGGCGCCTGCGGTTGGGTGCGGTTCGCTCGGCCCGAGATCTGGCAGAAGAGCGGTGAATGCGCCGCGTCGAATGTCGGGCAGCGTGCGCTCTGGGCCATAGAGAAAGACAGGAATCTGCAGTTCGTTGGCAATCCACAAACTCATTGCGTCGCGAGAACTGAGCGCATCGTCATAGGTCGAACCCGCCAGCGGAACGAACGGCACAACATCGACAACGCCGATTCGCGGATGGACTCCGGTGTGGGTGCGCAGGTCGAGCCGCGGAACTCCAGATCGCTCCCGATATGGATGATGTTCTTGAGCATATCCGATAGATTGCCGGCGATGGTAATCTCGGCCACCGGATAGGACAACTTGCCGTCTTCAATCCACAGTCCAGCCGCACCGCGCGAATAATCACCCGTCACCGTGTTCACACCGAACCCGATCAACTCCGTGACATAAAGTCCAGTGCCAACGGCGGCATAAATCTCTTCCGGCGTCTTCGTGCCGGGTTCGATAAACAA
>CAIKHC010000314.1 GCA_903827085.1 uncultured Candidatus Nemicrothrix sp.
ATCGAGAAGATCTGGACCGCCCCACTTTTCATAGACGGGCGGAATGTATCCCTCGTCGAGGTTGCGCAGTCCTTCAACGCTTTCGCCAAGCGGAGGTTCCACCGCAAGGATCTTGATGCTTGGGTTCTTTTCTTTCAGGAACGTACCGACACCCATGAGGGTTCCTGAAGTTCCAAGCCCAGCAACGAAGTGTGTGATCTCCGGAACATCGGCCCAAATTTCAGGGCCAGTTGTGTCGTAATGCGCCTGCGGGTTCGCTTCATTCGAATACTGATAGAGGAACGCCCATTCCGGATGCTGCTCGGCCAATTCGATCGCGCGCTTCACGGCTCCGTTGGACCCCTCGGAGCCAGGCGACAGGATGACTTCAGCGCCAAAAATCTCGAGCAGCTGGCGACGTTCTATCGACACATTCTCGGGAAGCACGATCTTGATCGGGTAGCCCTTGATGCGGGCGATCATCGCCAACGCAATGCCGGTGTTTCCCGACGAAGGTTCGATGATGGTCTTGCCGGGCGTGAGGGTTCCGTCGGCTTCGGCGTCTTCAACCATCGCCAACGCAATGCGGTCCTTGACCGAACCCGCCGGGTTCTGACTTTCCATCTTCCCGAGAATGCGCACATTCGGGTTCGGGCTGAGCACGGAGACGTCGACCATCGGCGTGTTGCCGATTATGTCGAGTACCGAAGAGTAAACAGCCATCGAGGACCTCTGAAGACGCGGTGTAAAGGGGGGATTCAAACCGGGACACCATTGTGGACGACCCGAGGGGCAAATGTCGACCCAAGAGGTCTGGATTCTACTGCTCCAGCACCAGAACGGGTTCTTCGATGATCTCGCCCTCGAGAATCCGGTACGACCGAAGCATCGGTTGGCCCAGCCGGAACGAGACAATGACGTAGTGCCAGGCCGGATCAGGCGCCTGGGCGACATCGGTCGGCGACGGATACGGCTCGGAATGAGTATGAGAGTGGACGACTCCGACGAGTTCAGCGCCGCGATCCTCGGCGTCGCGGTCGGCCTGCAGGTGCACTTTCGGGTCGATTGTGTAGACCCGACTCGAAGACGCCCGGTTGGGACTTGGATACCAAGCATCGACGACGCACGGCTCTCCATCGGCGCCCGGTGAACCGCTGATCAATCCACAGGCCTCGTCAGGAAGACCGTCGGAGAGGTGTGCAAGAAGGTCGTTGAGGAGCGCAGACGAGAGTTGAAGCACGAGTAGAGGCTACCGCTCTGCCCATTCGGCACGCGTGTTCGGCCCTCGCGTCATAGCGTGTCGCCATGCCTCGTATCTCTGTCCCTGAAGGATCAGACCCACTCATGCACGTATGGACAGCCGCAGCCCCGGGCCTGTCCATTCCCGCAGCGCAGTTTTCTGCAGCTGTCTACGAAAATTCGGTGCTTCCATTGCGCGAATTTGAAGCTGCACGGATTCGTATCGCTCAAATCAATGAGTGTCAGTTGTGTCTCGGCTGGCGCTCCGGTCGCGATGCGCCTGCACGCGTTGCCGAGGCCGACCTGATCGACGAAGAGTTCTACAGCCACATAGGCGATGCATCCTGGGATGGCTTTAGCGAGCGTGAACTTCTGGCTGCGGACTTCGCAGAGCGATTCGCACGCGATCACCTTTCGATGGACGATCCGTTCTGGAATCGCATGCGCGCGTCATTCACCGATACAGAAATTGTTGATCTGGGTCTTTGCGTCGGCATGTGGGTTTCGCAAGGACGACTCAATCAGGTGCTCGATGTCGACGGCGGCTGCCGTGTGCCCATCCCTGGTGCGCCATTAACCGGCGGCTGACGGTCAACTCACGTCACCGGTAGCCTGACGAGTTCCCATGGCGACCACCGATGATCCGAACGCGAAGCGAATTGTGGCGACCAATCGGTCGGCTCACCACGACTACGAGGTTCTCGACACAGTCGAGGCCGGTCTCGTACTGCGCGGATCAGAAGTGAAGTCATTACGCGAAGCACAGGTGCAAATTAAGGAAGCGTTTGCTCGCTTCGACCAAGGCGAGGCGTGGCTTATCGGCATGCATGTTTCCCCATGGGGAACCAGCGCCACCCACGATCTCGCCGAACCCGACCGGAAACGAAAACTGCTGCTGCATCGCGAACAGATCGATCGCTGGCGAATGCGAGTCGATCTTGAACGACTTTCGATTGTGCCGCTGTCGCTCTATTTCACTGGCGGTCGAGCGAAGGTTGAACTTGGACTCGCCCGCGGTCGCACAAAGGGTGACCGTCGTCAGGCGATTGCCGAACGCGAAGCAAAGCGTGAGGCCGACCAGGCGCTCGGCAGGTCTCGCAAACGCGGCGAGGATTGAAATGCGAAAATGCGTCCTCGCTACGACACTTTCACTCGTGTGCATATTCCTTCTCAGCTCCTGCAGTTCCGAAACTCGTTCAACACCGTCGACTGAAACTTCAGTCACTACAGAACTCGAGCCTCCCGTGACGTCCAAACCCCTACCTCCACCGGAGCCAACAACCAGTGTGTTGTTCGAGTTCGCTAGCCCTCGGTCGGTCACCGGATGGGCGAGCGTCGATGACTCCGTCATGGGCGGCATCTCTGCGAGCACGACAACGTGGGTAGAAACCAACGGGTCCGGTGCACTGTTGTTTTCCGGAATGATGACAACAGAACAAAACGGAGGCTTCACATCCACCTTCGGCCCCGCCGACCAACGGCTTGGTCAAGCCGCGGCAGGATCCACCGCGTTGGGGGTCAACGCGATCGGCGATGGACGCACCTATGTGATGCAACTTCGGACAAGCCAATCCGGACAGGACCGATGGATTGCCCGATTCACACCGACAAGCACTTCTACAGAGAGCAGCAGAGCTCTCGTCGCGCTTCCCATCAGCTCGTTTGCACCGGTGAACCGCTTCCTCAGCCCTGTGACTCCGAGCGCCCCACTCGATCCAGCGACCATCGTTCAGATCGCCTTTTATCTCATCGATGAACAAGTCGGAAATTTCCGTCTCGCAGTCGAACGGATCACAGCGATCCGTTAA
>CAIKHC010000315.1 GCA_903827085.1 uncultured Candidatus Nemicrothrix sp.
GCGGAATTCGATCGCATCACCGGGGAAATATTCGGGGCACAACTCATTGCCGACCTGGAAGCGACCTACCCGGCCGTTGAGCATCCCCTCATTCGCACTCATCCCGTCACTGGCAAGAAGGCGCTCTTTGTCGCCGGACTTTTTATGGATCAGATCGTGGGCATGAACCGTGCCGAGAGCGATCTGCTTCTTGGTTACTTGCAAGGCCTAATCGACGATCCCAACAATCAGGTGCGCTGGCACTGGCAACACGGCGATGTCGCTATTTGGGACGAAGCGTCAACCAACCATCGCGCGCTCGCCGATCATTATCCGCAGCATCGGCGCATGCGTCGCTGCACCATTGACGGTGAGCGACCTTTCTTCCAGGACTGATCCCATTCGCTGAAGGGCGCGTCGGTGTCGTCGGTGCGTCTTCGCACTAATCGGTCCTGCGTTGATCGGTGATTCAAGCCTCAGGAACGAAGAACGGATTCAGTTCGAAATCGGTGGGCTGTTCGAAGAACGCGCGTACCGAGACGATCTTGCCGGCGTCGTTCACTTTGTAGATCTCAATGCCGCGTAACTCCACGAGTTCACCGTGCAGAGTGCCCTTGTTGAGCATCTCAACTGCGGCTTCGTGGGTGCCGCCGGGGATGATGCGCTGGGGGTGCAGCGTCCAGACCCGACCATCGGTGAAGGAGTTGTCCCAAGAACCTTCGGCAGCAGCACGCCCAACCTTTGGCGCTTTACCGACCGGATCTTCGAAGGTGACGCTGTCATCGAACAATGCAAGCCAAGCGGTTCGATCCTGAGCATTCCAATTGCCGGCGTGCTGTTGAACGGCAGCAACTGCTGGGTGTGCGGAGAGTTCGCTCATGCGATCACGCCTTCGGCACGGAGTTGTTCGATGCGTGCGTCATCAAGACCAAGCTCAGCGGCGAGCACCTCGTTGGTGTGTTCGCCAAGCCACGGCATGCGTACATCGGGGCCTTCGGAAACCCGCGACATCTTGATGGGGTTTCCTGGAGTGAGCACCGGGTCGCCGCCCTCGGGACGAGGAATCTCCATGAGCATGTTGCGCGCAGCGACGTGCGGGTCGTCGATGACTTGCTGGGCAGTGAGGCAGGGTCCAGCAGCCACGCCAGCGTCGGCCAGCGCCTTGCACGCCTCGATGTTGGTCTTGTCGGCCGCCCATTCCTTCACGCCGGGGCGGAGGATGTCGTCCATGTGTTCGCGCCAGCCGGCACGAGTTGAGAGTCGTTCGTCGGTGAGCCATTCCGGTTTGCCGACGAGATTGGCGAGACGTTCAAACTCGTGCTCGCGCCCGACCTGAATGATGAACCAACCATTGGAGGCTTCGAAACCATCAAGGACCATTGCCAAACCTTGGCCGGGAGCCGGACGCAGGCCGAGCGACCAGAAGTTGGTGACGAGGTCGGTCATCGAGACCATTGCGTCGAACATGGCAACGTCGATGTACTGGCCGAGGCCGGTGCGATCACGATGTCGAAGAGCGGCGAGGATGCCGATGGTTCCGAACAGCGCAGTGCCAATGTCTCCGAGGGCGCCAACTGGTGACACCGCAGGCGGACGTCCGGGCTCAAGCTTGTAGTCGTAGATGCCGCTCATGGCTTCAGCGACAGCTGCATAGGCCGGCCAGCCGTCGTAGGGAGTTTCGACGGTATTGCCGAAGCCGGAAACCGAGAGGTAGATCACACCGGGATGCACTGCAGCGATGTCGTCGTAGCCAAGCCCCATACGTGACAGTGCGCCACCTTTGAAGTTCTCGGCGACGATGTCGAACTTGGGAGCGAGGTCGAGGATGAGTTGCTTTCCCTCGGGGGCCTTGAGGTCGACACAGATGGACTTCTTGTCGAGGTTGTTGCGCAAATAGGTGGCGCCAACGAATCGACCGTCGGGGTCGGTGATGCCGGGCTGTGAACCACGGCCGAGGTCGCCGCCCTTCACGCTTTCGACCTTCACGACATCGGCACCGAGGCGCGCGAGGAGTTGCGTGGCGTAGGGGAGTGCCTGCATCTGTTCGAGGGCGAGGATGCGTACGCCTTCGAGGGGCTTGCCGTACTGAACGGCATCGGGATTAGTGATTGCTCCGAGTTCCATGCGCCGACCCTACCGGCCGAACGCAGCACATTTCGTCGCTGTTAGGGCAGCGCGGTGACTTCAACGGGAATGCCGGTGAGTTGGGACATCGTGCTGACGGGATCGAACGATCCCGGGCCGACCGGCGCTAGTGCATTGACATTCACACCGGGGTAGCGCTGGGCATGGGGCATGCCGGAAGTGTTGGCATTGCCGAACCCGTGAGTCATGGCGACAACGCCGTCGCGCAACGTTTCGTCGATCTTCACGGTGCTCTCTACCGCTCCCCATTGGTTCGATACGCGAACGCGAGAACCATCAATGAGTGCGAGACGATCTGCGTCAGTCGGCGATACGTAAAGCGGGTTATCAGCCGCGCCTTTGGCTTTCAGTTTCTCAACGTTCTGCATTGCCGAGTTGATGGTGTGGGACGTGCGTCGCGTGATGAGTTTGAGTGTTCCCACCGGTTCGGCGACAAGTTCATTGAACTGTTCAGCGGTGCGCTCTTTGGCAACACGAAGCATTGGCGGATCACCTTCGATGGTTCCGCCTGGGCGCATGGTGTCGAGAAAGGACCCGGGAGCAACCTGATCGAGCAACGCGATGCCATCGGGAAGTTCCCGCAACGATGCAAGCGAAAGGTCGTGACGACCCAGGGCTCCATCGTTGATGGCGGCCAGCATGTCGGTTCCGTTCGGAAACATGATGGGCGCGCCGGCCTTCTCAGCGATGTCATTGAAGATCCGTTGCTCGGTGCGACGCTCGCCAATTGGTGCAACGATCGCGCCAGCCCACTGCACATACGGGGTGACCAACGTGCCTTGCACAAAGGTGTTGAGGTCTTCTCGTTCGAACCAGTCAGTTGCGGGCAACACCCAATCGGCGAGTTCTCCGGTTGCATTTCGATAGAGATCAACGGTGACGAGGAGATCAAGCGAGTTGAGTGCTTCTTCAAGCTCCGGGCCGCCACCCATCGTGAGTAACGGATTGCCTGCTGTAACGAAGAGCGCCTTCACTGCGCCATCGCGAATCATGTCAATAAGTAGTGCACACGGATGCGAAGACACCGTGGGTCGGTAACTGCCCCAAGGGCTGTCGATAAACGATTCAAGTTCGCTGCCCGCTGCAGCAGGAGCGGGGTCGGTGCCGCGAGTCGAGGGAATGTTTCCGCCGGTACGGTCGAAGTTGCCCGTGAGCAGGGAGAGCAAATGCATCAGCCAGTACGCGAGTGCGCCTTGTCGGCCCATATTGACACCGGTGGACATGTGCACCGCTGCGGTTGGTGCGTCAGCAAACTCAATCGCAAGTTGCACGATAAGTTCGGCATCAAGTCCGACGACGGGTGCGACGGTGGCTGCGGAAAAACCGCTGAGAAACTCGCGAACAGAATCGAGATCGGTGATGCGGGCTGCGCCCGCTTGGTCGAAGCCACGACGGGCATCGATCTCGTGCAACATCGCCGCGAGGAGATACACGTCGGTATCGGGCTTGAGTTGAATGACTTCGCCCACCTTGGGCTCGATTCGACGAGGGTCGATGAATCGCACGGTTCCGCCGCGTTGTTCGATGGCACCCAACCTTGCGATTGGATCCGGCATCGCCAGAAACGACCCCTTACTGACTCGGGGGTTCGTGCCGAAGAGCAGCATGTGGTCGGTGTTGTCGACATCGGCAATGAGGTGCACCTGAGAACTTCCCCAGAGCATCTCGGCGATAGCGAACTTGTTGGAGCAGTCCTGGCTACCGGTGGTGAACAGGCTGGAGGATCCGAACATTGCGATGAACAACGCAAGTGCTGGCCCGGCGGTTGCATTAAATGCCGCCGGGTTTCCGATGTAGCCGGCGATGGCGTTTGGTCCGTGCTCAGCGATGATGACGTTGATTCGCTCGGCGATGTCGGTGGTTGCGTCGTTCCATGTTGAAGCGACAAATCCATCGGCGGTGCGGCGTTGCGGTTCGTTGAGTCGGGATGGATCGTGATGAATCTCGCCGCACAACATGCCCTTGTTGCAGGCGAATCCCTTCGTGACGGGATGATCGTTGTCGGGACGCACCTTCTCTACTGTCCCGTCGTCAGTGACATCGACGACAATGCCGCAGCCGGCCTCGCATAAACGGCAATAGGTGCGATGTTTGGTCGCCATGGGTTCAGGCGCTCTCGCGGTATTCAGCCACGATTGGGGCAAGTTCCGCCGGAGTCGCCCCATGCATGATCACGCCATCGCAACCGAGTGCGAGCTGGTTCCGTACCGCTGCAACACAGTCGGCTGGTGAACCAACGGCGGCCCACGAGAGCCAGTCGTCTGGGATGAGCGTTGCCGCGTGCTGCAGCTGTTCGGTGGTGCCCACAACATCGAGGCCGCGAACCGAACTCACAACTTCGTCGGCCAGGAAGCGATCAACAACGGCTTCGTCCCAACCATTCGTGCGCGCAAGCAAGTGGCCGTAGCCCTGCAGGTAGGTGCCGAGACGACCCACCAACTTCATAAGTCGTTCTTCTTCGCCGATGTGGTCGCCGATTGTGGCGTAACACGACCACACCTTGACGTCGTCAGGGTTCCGTCCGGCCTTTTCGGCAGCACGCTTCACGGTCTGTACGCAATGTGCGGTGGTTTCGTCGGTAAAGAAGGTGTGGAGCACAACTTCATCGAAACAACGTCCGGCGAGTTCAAGGGTGTTGTCCCCAAAAGCAACGATTCCCATGGGCAGGTAGTCGTCGAGCGTTGCATCGAGATGGAGGATCGGCCACGAACCGGCCGGACCGTTGTGGCCCATGATGACCTCGCCGCGAAACAGTCGGCGCATGAGGCCTGTGAAATCTTCCATTTGGGCGGTGGTGATTCGACTGATTCCGAACGCGTCCTGCATTGGCGCAATGCCGCGACCAAGACCCAACGTGAAACGGCCACCAGTGAGACTCTGCATCGTGCGTGCAAAGCCGGCCGTAACGATCGGGTGTCGAGTGTTGTGGTTTGTTGCGGCAGTCGAAATGGCGATGCGTTCGCTGACTGCACCAACTGCACCACACAGCGTGGCGGCTTCTTTCTTGTTGTAGCGCTCACTTACGAAGACACGGCCGAATCCCAGGGCTTCGCCTTCACGTACCTCGTTGATGAGGTCGCGAGAGGAATCGGGCTGGCCGGGAAGTGTGTAGAAGCCAAGTTCAGGCAGGACGGTTGCTGTCATGTCCGTTGTCTAGTCGCTCCAGCCCGATTCAGCACCGGGCCCGGTCGCTGCCGCTGAGCATTTGCGTGGGCCACGGCATTGCGGCCACTGACGGTCCATCAGTTACTGTCGGACCCATGCGAGGCATCATTTCTTGGGGGGCCTACCTCCCATATCGACGACTGGATAAGTCACAAATTTCCGCGTTCATCGGCCAGGGCGGCGGCCGCGGAACCCGCGCGGTTGCGTCATTCGATGAAGACACCACCTCTATGGGCGTTGAGGCAGCTCGTCTCGCTCTTCGTGGCGCTGACGTTTCCGGCGCTTCGGCTCCCGAGGTCGTCCTCTTCGGCACGGCGCTTCCTGCCTACGCCGACAAAACCAACGCCACAGCAATTCATGCGGCACTGCGTCTGCCGGCTGAAGTTCCGGCATTCGATATGGGCGCATCGGTGGGCTCCACGGCCGGCGCTCTGCGCCTTGCCCTTTCCACGGTGGGCAATCGACTCGTCGTTACTTCTGACATGCGCACGGGCCTTGCTGGTTCGGCCGATGAAGCCA
>CAIKHC010000316.1 GCA_903827085.1 uncultured Candidatus Nemicrothrix sp.
CTCGCGAAAGTCACTGATCAGGACGACCGCAACACCGCGATCCTTTTCGGAAACGGTGCAGGTGCAGTTGTGCTCGAGGCTGTCGAAGGCGACGGACAACTGATTTCATTCGACCTTGGTTCCGATGGTTCCGCCCGCGAACTTCTTGAAGCTCCTATCGGCGGCTACATGTCGATGGTCGGCAAAGAGGTTTTCCGTAAGGCCGTCACCGTGATGGTTGATTCCGCAAATGTGTCAATGGCAGATGCCGGCCTCTCCGCCGATGACATCGCGCTCGTTGTGCCGCATCAAGCAAACATCCGCATCATCGAATCTGCGTGTTCACGTCTCAACATGCCGATGGACCGTGTCGCCATGGTGCTGCACCGAACCGGCAACACCTCGTCAGCATCGATCCCCCTCGCCCTTGTCGATGCACTCGAGAACGGGCGCGTGAAACGCGACGACAACGTTTTGCTTGTCGGTTTTGGTGCTGGCATGAGCTGGGCAAGTGCAATCATTCGATGGACCGGCCATCTTCCGGAGGGAAACCCATGAGCAGAGTTGTGCTGGTTACTGGCGGAAACCGAGGTATCGGCCTTGCCTGTGCCAAAGCATTCGCTGCGGCAGGCCACAAGGTTGCGATCACCCACCGCAGCGCTGCACCCACCGACGCCGGAGATCTTCTTTGCGTGCAATGTGATGTCACCGACACCGAACAGGTTGAAGCGGCATTCACCGAGATCGAAGAGAAGCTCGGTCCTGTAGAGGTTCTCGTGTCCAACGCCGGAATGACCATCGACAAACTCGTTCTTCGCATGACTGACGAGGATTTCTCCGATGTCATCGATGCCAACCTCGTCGGCGGATTCCGTGCCGCTCGTCGCGCGGTTCCCAAAATGATGCGCGCTCGCTGGGGCCGGATCATTTTCATCGGATCGGTTGTCGGCTCGGTCGGTCAAGCTGGTCAAGCGAACTACGCAGCATCGAAGGCCGGTCTTGTGGGCCTCGCACGGTCACTCGCTCGTGAATTCGCGTCGCGCAATGTCACCGTGAATGTCGTCGCCCCCGGCCCCGTTGCCACCGATATGTTCGCCTCGGTCGACGACGCGATGCGCGAGTCCATCACCAGCGCTGTCCCTCTCGGCCGTATGGGTCAGCCCGACGAAATCGCCGCCGCCGTTTCCTTCCTCGCCTCAGACGAGGCCGGCTACATCACCGGTGCCGTTCTGCCGGTTGATGGTGGCCTCGGCATGGGCGGCTAACAGCCCTAGCAGCACCAAAACCAAGGCGACCCCCGGCTAGGTTTGTCGCACCGATTACCAAGGAGACCCGATGAGTGACGATTTCGAAAAGTTCAAGGCCTGCGCCGTTGAGATCCTCGCCGTCTCACCCGACCAGGTGACGATGGAAGCCAAATTCAGCGAGGACCTCGACGCCGACAGCCTCGACCTCGTCGAGCTGGTCATGAAGCTTGAAGAAGAGTTCGACGTTTCTGTCGACGAATCTGAGCTTGAGAACATCACGACCGTTGGCGAAGCCTACGAACTGGTGATGTCGAAGCGGTGAGCACCAAGCGTCGGGTAGCGATTACGGGCGTCGGTGTCGTCAGCCCATGCGGCATCGGCACTGAAGCGTTCTGGAACGGACTGCTTTCGGA
>CAIKHC010000317.1 GCA_903827085.1 uncultured Candidatus Nemicrothrix sp.
CCGCCCTGAACGGGGGCAATGAGCAACGCAGCGATCACGGCCAACAAACCACCAAGGGCCCAGACCTTGGTCGATACCGATCGTATGGAGATGCCGGCGAGTTGTGCTGACGCAGAATTATCGGCAGTTGCTCGAACTTGGCGACCAAACTTCGATTTCTGAAGCAAAAGTGTGAGGCCGAGCATCAGGAGCGGAACAGCGATGACGATAGTGATCATTGGTCCGGTGACAGTCACCCCGAATGGTTCCCAACTGCCACTCAGAATGACTGGGTAGCTGACACCCGCTACGTCACCTTCGGGAATTGGAAGGCGAAGTTGGAGCAACTGGATGAGCTGAGTGAGTCCCAAGGTCGCGACAAAAAGCAGGAGCCTCGGCTGAGTGAACAATCGCCGCAGGATCAGTTCAGAAGCGACACCAAGAAGTACGCCGGCACCTAAGGCAATGGGCATGGACCAGACGTAAGGAATCCCGTATTCGATGTACAGCAGCGCCATGGCGTAACCGCCAAATGCACCGATCTGTCCTTGAGCAAAGTTGATGACGCCAGTGGCCCGGAAGATAAGGACGAGGCCGAATGCTACGAGGGCATAGACCAATCCCTGAATGAATCCGGAGAAGATGATGTCTCCGCTGATTGTGAGTCCGAACATCATGATCAGGCACCCTCTCCGCTAAGGAATACAGCACGCAGGAGGTCATCGCGCTCCAAGAGTTCTTGGGCTGGACCTTCGAACTTCACTTGACCACGCTCCATGAAGACTGCTCGATCAGCGACCGCCAATGCGACGTTGACTGACTGTTCGACAAGCACCATCGTTGTGCCCTGCTCTTTCAATTTCTCCACGATGCCGAGCAAGCGCTGGACGACGATCGGTGCGAGTCCGAGCGACAATTCGTCGATCAGAAGCAGTTCGGGTTCAAGCATGATTGCTTTGCCAAGAGCAAGCATCTGCTGCTGACCGCCGGAGAGCGAACCGGCTCTTGAATCAACGAGGTGAAGAAGTTCTGGGAAGACCGCAAAGGTCTCCTCGATTCTCTCGGCTCGTTTCTCCTTGTCCTCGATGAGCTCACTCCAAATTTCCAGATTCTCCGAAACCGTCATAGATGGGAAAACGGCTTCGCCACCCGGGATCTGCATCATGCCGAGCGCAACTCGGTACTGCGGATCAACGAGGGTGATGGTGCGCCCATTCATACGAATAACGCCGCGGTCGGGATTGAGCAACCCGCTGATTGACCTGAGGATGGTTGACTTTCCAGCTCCGTTCGTGCCGAGAAGAGCAAGGCATTCGCCCCGCTTTACTTCGAAGCTGACATCGAAAAGAACCTGAAGGGTTCCGTACGATGCATCAACATTGCGAACCTGGAGCATCGGAATGTTCTCGGGGTCGGCGGCCATTCGTTTCTGCTCTTCTTGCATTTCGATCAATTCAGAAACGGTCAGCGAGATGTCACGCTTCATATAGCGGGATCCGTAAATGATCATCAGCCCACCGATGAGTGTCGCAACGGGAATGACGACCGTGAGAGCCGTGCGCTGTCCGAATGCGTCGGAGAACGCTCCGGTGAGAAGGCCGCCAAAGAAACCACCCATAAGGAAGATGTAGACACCCACCATTGAGAACGCTTGAGCTCTCATTTGGTAGGGAACAACCGCAGAGATCGTTGGCCCGAGTTGGGTGAAGGCCATGCCTTGGCATGCGTTGCCAATGGCAAAGAATGCGATCAGGATTGCTGCCTGCTGGAAACGGAGTCCGACCGTCAGGAAAAATCCATACATCAGGATTGATGCGCCCATGAGTTTGAGGGCCGAGGGTGGATTTCTGCGGAAGAGGCGCTCTCCATAACGACCAGCGATCGGAATCGCAATTACCGACACCGACCAAGTGATCGACATGATCCAACCGCGTTGGAAAGCGCCGTACCCGTACACGTCTTTCATGAGCAGATTGAAAGTGGCGGGAACGGCAACAAGTGCAAAACCCAGCACACCAATGCCGACGATCAAAAAGTAAAAAGTCCGAACTTTTTTGAGTCTTGCCATTGCGGCACTGAGTCGAACGGGGCCATCAAGATTTTCGGTCTCAGTGATGTCCTCGCCAAAAACAGCTTCTTGTTCGTTGCGTCCGCGCTTGGGCTCGCGCTTGAAGGCGAACGCAATTGCGAGTCCCACAGCGGGAAATCCGAACATCCAAAACACCCAGCGCCAGTCACCGGCTTGATCGCCGGCGATGAGGACAATTCCGCCAGCGACGATTGGCCCTACAACTTGACCGATTGGTCGGCCCAGAGTCTGGGCGGCGAACATGCGCGTACGGACCCCGATCGGATATTGATCGGCGATCAATGACGGGGTGATCGGGATATTCGCTGACTTGCCAATTCCTGTTCCTGCGGTACCGAAAGCCATCTGGAACGGGTTCACGATGAATCCGAGACCTACACCGCAAGCCCCCCAAACTGCAGTCGCAATACTCAGAACCTTTGTGCGGGAATAGCGGTCGGCGAGCCACGCAAATGGCAACGACGCAAGCACCAGCACGACGCCGCCAAAACTGATGAGACCGAGAAGCGTCGTATCGGAGATATCAAGCGACTCTTGAATGTCGGGACCGAGGACGAGGAGGGCCACGGTCTGAAACTCTTCAACCACAATAAGAAGGAGCAGGAGGACGATCATCGAGACGCCTCCCTGTTTTAGGCCCTCGCTGAGGCGCATCCCTTTTCCGCCGACTCCAGGCAGAAGGTCATCGGGAAGTACCACGACCTCTTCCTTGGCGGCCGCAAGGCGTTGCTGCTCTTCCTCAAAGATCACAGAGGTCAGGCTCGACAAACCCTGGCCGTTTGCGCTCTCATCCTCGGTTCCTGGCATGACTCTCCTCGTTCTTTGCCTCAAGGGGCATGCGACCGCGAGTGTCCAATGCCCCAAACCCCACCGGAAACCTAGCGGAAGATCGGAGGGGGTGACTTCAGTCACGCAGGGCGTTGGATCTTGCTACAGTTCCAGTTCTCGCAAATGTGAGAACCATCTCGAAATCCTCAGGGGGGGACCTTCATGGCACGTTCAAGAACTTGGACTGCGGCAATTGCGGTTGTGTGTGCATTCACGCTCACAGCTGGCTTGGCTGCATGTTCCAGTAGTGATGGCGATTCGTCTGGCGGCGGTGGAAACACCACCGGTGTCACGGACACATCAATCAGGATTGGTGTTGCTGTTTCCGATCTTGACGGTCTTCGGGCCGCAGGTATGGCCTTGGCTCCGGCTTTGACCACGCAGAACCTTTCAAAGCGCCTCACATCGTATTTCGATGAATGGAACGCTGCGGGCGGCATTAATGGCCGTCAGGTCGAAGGCGTAGTCATGACGTGGGACCCGGTGAAGCCAGCAACGGCTCAGAAGGTCTGCGATGACGCCACCATCAACACTCCGGTGTTTGCCATGATCAATTCCAACGGCATGGGCGCGAAGTACATCGAATGTATTGCTCAGGCCGGGGTGCCCATTCTCTTCGGTGACGTCGCTCCGCAGTCAGCTCATGACACCGGGTGGCTTACGACGATCTCTCCCTCAGCCGAGGTCAACGCGAAGTCGGGTATCGATGCTGCAATCAAGTCGGGTCAGATCCCCAAGGGCGCCGCAGTTGGGCTCCTCAGTGGTAACGGTCCGGAGCACGTCGCTGCAGTAGCCGCTGCCAAGGGTTCACTCGAGGCCAACGGCAACAAAATTACTGTTGCGCAAATCAACACCCTTCAAGGTGACCCTGGGATTCAGAACACCGAATCTGCTGCTGCGGTAAACACCTTTAAGGCCGCAAATGTCACGAACGTTGCCATTGCACTTCAGTTCACTGCTTCGAACGGTTTCTGGGACAACGCCGGAGGCAACAATTGGAAGTTCACATTCCTTGATGTTGCGTCGTCGATGTGCACGCCTTACGGCGGCAAGTCCCTTAAGCCATCGGCGGTGGGCGGAATTTGCTTCACCGTCTTCGGCGATTCAGTGACTCCGGACGGCAAGCTCAAGCCGGAATCAGCATTTGAAAAAGAGTGCCGTGCCAAGTTTGATGCGCTTTCAGCAAATGATTTTGGTGGCGCCAAGTCATACCCGGGTGTTCCATCCGGTGAGACTCGCACTCTGCCTGATGGCACCAAGGTCAGTTCTGACGCCCCGCCGAATGAGTGCACCATCACGACTGTGATGAAGCGAGCACTTGATAAGGCTGGCAAGAATCTGACCCGTGAAAGCTTCATGAAGGCACTTCGTGGACTTGGCGAAGTAGAAATCGCCAATGGCTCGAACGGAGTTGGCTCGCAAAAAGAAGGAAAGACCTACCTTGCGAACACCACTCACGCCGTCAAGCTGACAGCGGCACCTACGGGTACTGCAAAGAATGCCAATGGCACCTACAACGGTTGCCCAGTCGATGTTCAGTGCTGGGTACCGGTGGACACCACTTGGTATGACATCGCCTCGTAGTTCGCTACGAAGTTGATCTGAAGAGGGCGTCGGCTTCGGCCGGCGCCCTCTTTGCGTTTGGCCTACTACCTTTCGTTTGGGAAGTCACTTGAGGGGGAGCCATGGCCAAGCGCAGCTTGTACTTGCACGAGGTTGTCGATGTCGTTGGTCAAGGCCAGTACGACTACATGGAGCACTTGTGGCAGGACCCCGTGTTGCGCATGCCAGAGATGAACAACCTGCTTGGGTCGTTCTACGTGTGTGCGCAGGGCGGTGGCCGTTGGCCGCAGGTCATAAACATTTGGGACTGTGGCGACAAAGGCTGGGAGTCGTGGGGCCGCAATGTCGACCGATTGAACCTCAAACGACGCAACGCGTTCTACGGCGACTGGTGGGACAAAGCGTCACAATGGCGCAGCGGCGGCTTCGACCGGTTGCTTGCTGGCGTGCCAGGAAGTCCGACGACTGCCGACCTCGTCGAAAAGAACTTGAAAGGCACACTTTTCGTGCACGAGGTGCTTGACGTTCGTGCGGGCACGGCCCTCGAATTTCTCGCAGCCAACGTGGCCGAACGCGTTCCGTTGTGGCGCGAATACGAACATGAACCGGTCGGTTTGTACGAAGTCGTATCGAATGCGCACGAGGTTGTCATGGTGTGGTCGACCAACATTCCGGCACAGATTCGCCTCCATCGCAATCGCGACACCGCTCTTGGCCTGTGTGACGAGGGTGAAGCTGATGACCGCATCGTTGCGTGGGAGCGCCGCAGTGCCGAGTACACCGTCGGTGGAACGACGCACGTCATGACCCCACTACCGCGCACCATCGTTGGTCCCGACGATTGGGAAGACGCGTCGCTCGAAATGTGGCTCGGTTCCGACGACACGCAACCGACTCTCTGACACACTCTGACCTGACCCGGAGGTATTTGAACGTGACGACGACATCTCTCACGGTGACCCCACTTTCCAATCGGATCGGCGCTCAGATCGACGGTGTCGATCTCACCGACCTCGACGGTGCGGAGTTCACGGCCATCGACGAAGCGCTTATGCGCTATCAGGTCGTCTTTCTCCGGGGCCAGGAACTCACCGCCGACTCCCAGGCCGCCTTCGCCGGTCGATGGGGACCGCTCTCGGTGTTCCCTGTTTCGAAAATGATGGGACGAGATACGACGATGTCGGTGATCGAAGACACGGTCGAGAGTCCGCCCGCGACCGACACTTGGCACACCGATGTGACCTGGATCGCCGAACCACCG
>CAIKHC010000318.1 GCA_903827085.1 uncultured Candidatus Nemicrothrix sp.
CCGAGACCATCGCCTATCTCAAAGAGGCGATGCCGATGTTCGCATCGTTCCAGCACATGATCTCTACGAGCCGCATCGAAATCAACGGCGACACCGCCAAGGTCAAGACCATCTGTCATAACCCGATGGTCATGCCGATGGGCGAGGAACTCGTCGTCTTTACTTGCGGCCTTTGGTACGTCGATGAAATGGTCCGCACTGCTGACGGCTGGCGCATCTCGAAGCGAGTCGAGGAAAGCTCGTACATGAAGGACATGCCAGGCATGCCCGTTCAGGGACCAAAGAAAGTCTGAACTTTCGTCTTTCGGTGAGTTCAACAACATGAGCAGTACCCTTCCGTCAGTCTCTTGACGGAAGGCTTTGCCATGTCAACTCTTGCTCAACGTGTTCAAGCTAAGGCCTATGACCGTCGCTGGGCGATTCTGGCGGTGCTGTGCTTTGGCCTGCTCGTGATTGTGCTGGACAACTCGATTCTGAATGTGGCTCTTCCGACCATTCAGGATGACTTGAACGCCACGGCAAGCGACCTTCAGTGGATTGTTGATTCCTACACCTTGGTCTTTGCGGGTTTGTTGCTGACCGCAGGCGCGCTTGGCGACAAGTTCGGCCGACGCGGAGCGCTTCAGATCGGCTTCATTCTCTTTGGTATCGGCTCGATCGCGTCAGCGATGGCTGCCACTTCGGGCCAATTAATTTCAACGCGAGCGTTCATGGGTATTGGTGGCGCGCTCATCATGCCGGCCACGTTGTCGATTATCACCAATGTGTTCCCACCCGGAGAACGGTCAAAAGCAATTGGCTTTTGGGCCGGAACCGCTGGGCTTGGTGGCGCGCTTGGTCCCCTCGCTGGCGGATTTCTTGTTGAACATTTCTATTGGGGTTCGGTTTTCTTGGTGAACATCCCAATTGTTGTGATCGGCCTTATTGCGGGCGTCTTTCTCATCCCCACGTCGAAAGATCCGTCCGCTTCTCGCCTCGACCCAATCGGTGCACTTCTGTCGATCTTTGGTCTCGCTCTGTTGCTTTTCGCCATCATCGAGGCGCCCCACAATGGTTGGACCTCATCAAAGACACTTGGCTATGGCGGTTTGGGGATCGCGCTGCTCGTCGCGTTCGGAATTTGGGAAGCAAAGAGCGATCATCCGATGCTCGATGTGACGTTCTTTAAGAAGGCACGCTTCACCGCAGCGGCCGGCGCGATCACACTCGTGTTCTTCGCGATGTTTGGATCGTTGTTCCTGCTGACGCAGTACTTCCAGTTCGTTCTTGGTTACTCGCCACTTCAAACTGGGGTGCGCATGATTCCATTCGCATTGGCGATGATGGTGGTGGCACCTCTCAGTTCCAAAGTTGTTCAGCGCCTTGGATCCAAGATCACCGTTGCGTTCGGACTTGGTCTGGTCACGATCGGATTGTTGAGCATGGTTGGCCTTCAAGTTGATACGCCGTACTCGGATATTTTCTGGCGTCTCATGTTGATGTCGGCGGGCATGGGCCTCACCATGGCTCCGGCTACCGAATCGGTCATGGGGTCTCTACCCATCTTCAAAGCTGGCGTTGGATCGGCAGTGAACGACACCACCCGGCAGGTTGGTGGCGCCTTGGGTGTCGCTGTTATTGGCTCGGTGCTGGCCACGACCTATGGCAATCAGATAGGAGAGTTCCTTTCTGGGCTCGGACTTCCACTGCCCCAAGCCGCTCTCGAATCTGCGCAAAACAGCATTGGAGCAATCAAGAACGGTCTCGTTCCAACATTGCAGGAGATGGGCCTTTCTGAACAAGCAGCCACGGTGAATGCCGAGGCCAATTCCGCCTTTGTGAGCGCAGTCCATTGGGGCGTTCTCACTGCCGCCGCAGCCACGTTTATTGGCGTCGTGATGGTGCTGCTCTTCTTGCCCGCCCGACCTCGAATCGATGACGTTGCGGAGCAAGAAGAGGAATTCGTCGGCGAGCACGCCGCAGATCTCCTGACCGACTGATCCACGACTAACCTGCGCAGCCGTGATCCTCTCTGACCGCACCATCCGTGAAGAGGTCGAAGCCGGCCGCATTGTTATCGAGCCCTTCGACCCCAGCTGCGTCCAGCCATCTTCGGTCGATCTTCATATCGATCGGTTCTTCCGGGTCTTCCGGAACCACACGATGGGCCACATCGATGTGAAGCAGAACCTCGAGGACCTCACCGAACTCGTCGAGATCGGTCCCGACGACACCTTCATGCTGCACCCAGGCGAATTCGTGCTCGGGTCCACTAGCGAGCGCGTTGGTCTTCCCGCCGACCTTGTCGCTCGGCTCGAAGGCAAGTCCTCACTCGGCCGTCTTGGTCTTCTTATTCACTCCACGGCTGGTTTCGTCGACGCCGGTTGGGACGGACAGCTCACGCTCGAACTGTCCAACGTGGCCAGCCTCCCGATCACGCTGTATCCGGGCATGAAGATCGGTCAGATCTCCTTCATCCGCATGACCACGCCAGCAGACAACCCGTACGGCTCTTCAGCGGTGGGCTCCAAGTACCAAGGCCAAATCGGCCCCCGCCCCAGCCGCTACTGGGAAAACTTCCGCTGATCTCCCCGCTTCTTCCTTACTGACAGCGAAGCGTTTGACGGGTGGCGCCCAAGAGGAGGGCATCCACGCGCAGTGGAGCGAGCATGGATGTGCCTCTTGGGTGACAGGACCCGGCAGACGTGAAGCGGAGAATTAGACGATCGGTGTGATTGTTGCGTCGGCTTCTGAGCGTTCGAGTGCCTCAAGGATGTGCATCGAAATGTCAGCGACCTTCACTTGGTCTTCTTCGACGCCCTGTGCTTTCACGCCATCGTCGATCATGATGTAGCAGAACGGGCATGCAACTGCGATCTTTGTTGCACCGGTGCGCAGCAGTTCTTGCGAACGTTCGATGTTGATCTGCTTGCCGGTGCTTTCTTCCATCCACATGCGACCGCCACCAGCACCACAGCACATTCCCTGGGTGCCATTGCGGCTGGCCTCAACGATCTCAATGCCACCGAGTGAACCGATGACGTTGCGTGGTGCCATGTAGACGTCGTTGTGACGACCGAGGTAACACGAGTCGTGGTACACAACGCGCTCTTCGAGTTTGGCATTCGACAAATCGAGCTTGCCGCTGTCGATGAGGAACTCGAGGAACTGGCTGTGATGCACAACTTCGTAGTTGCCACCCATCTGCGGGTATTCATTGGCAAGTGTGTTGAAGCAATGCGGACACTGCGTGATGATCTTCTTCACGCCCATTCCGTTGAGCGTTTCGATGTTCTGCATCGCGAGCATCTGGAAGATGTATTCGTTGCCCGAGCGACGTGCGGGATCGCCCGTGCACAATTCCGATGGACCAAGAATCGAGAAGGAAATACCCGAACGCTGCAGAAGCTGCGCCATTGCTTGGGTGACCTTCTTGTTCTTGTCGTCGAACGAACCTGCGCAACCAACCCAGTAGAGGTATTCGGCTTCGAGTGGGCTTGAACCATCGAGGATCTCGATGCCTTCAAACTTCTCGGCCCAATCACCGCGGTCGGCTTGGCTCATGCCCCATGGGTTTCCGGAGTTCTCCATTGAGCGATACGCGTTGCCGAGTTCGGTCGGGAAGTTGGATTCCATGAGCGACAAGTAACGACGCATGTCGAGGATCTTGTCGAGAATTTCAATGTTGACCGGGCAAATTTCGTCGCATGCCTTGCACGAGGTGCAGGCCCAGACCTCTTCGGGGGTGACCCGTTCGAAGAGAGAATTGGCAGAGATGGTGATGTCGGCAACAACACCAAGTGGCGGCGAGACCTGAGGCGTTCCCGTTGCGGCCATAACTTCGCCCGACTTCAGAACGATTTCGCGAGGGTCAAGCGACTTGCCTGTTGCGTGTGCCGGGCATACCGATGTGCAACGACCACACATGGTGCAGGCATCGAGATCGAGCAATTGCTTCCAGGTGAAGTCCTCGATGGTGGAGACACCGAACGATTCGAGTTCGGTTTCCATGAGGTTCGGCATTGGCTTCATCGCACCCTTGGGGCGCTCGCGATCCTTGAGGTACATGTTCAGCGGTGAGGTGAACATGTGTCGAAGCATCGTGACCGGAAGGATCACGAGGAAAGCGAAGAACGAAAGAACGTGGAGGATCCACCACACCTGATGTCCGCCAGCGAGATTCGAACTGTTCTCGATGAGCTTGGCGAGGGGCCAGCCAACAAACGACCATCTCTCAAATGACGGCATGCCCATTTCGGCGATGCGCCATGCTTCGGTGCCGAAACCGGTAACAGTGATGGCGAGAAAGACGCCGAGGATGACGGCGTGTTCGGGCTTGGATTTGATGCGGATGCGATACGGGCGCTGGACGTAGCGACGAATGATCGCCCACATCACGCCGACGAACAGACAGAGACCGGCGAGATCACCGATGAACGAGTACGCCATGTAGACGTTGCCGTTCAGGAACTTCCAGGCCTCGGGGACCTGGTGGTTGATTTCGAGAACCGTGGTGACGGCGAGCAACACCAGGAACGAGAAGTAGATGAGCGAATGCATGATGCCAGCGGCGGGATCGCGCAACAGGGTCTGCATGTAGACGCCGGCGCGGAAATTGCTGAGGCGACGCTTGACGTTCTTTTTCGTTGTGCGACGGTCGTCAGGCTTACCGCGAGTCCAGTTCTTCACCCGCTGGCCGAAGAGCACTGCTCCGTACACGAGCAGGATCGACGTCATGACGTAGAAGGCAATCTTCAGCGAGGACGGGATGCCTCCGAAGACCTCTCGTGTGACTGGCGAATCGTCGTGTTGCTGGAACACCGCCGATGCGATGCCCGAAAGGGCGGTCACGATCGCGAAGGCGAGACCGATGACGAGAACGATGTGTGGGCCTTTGATCCGTTTGCGTTCCATACGGTCGCAAACCTACTCGCGCCTATGGCCGCGAAACCTCACCAGCGGGCGTTGAGAGGGGAGGCGAGGGGTTCAGGATTCGTCGGTCATGCGTGCTGCAAGGTTGCGCAGCAACTGCACGGCAAAGCCAGGTACCTCTTCAATAAGGCCGTTGAACTCACGCTGGGCGATCACAAGGACCTCCATGGCGGAGTCGGCCGTAACCGTCGCGGTGCGGACGCCGCCGGTCAGAGGAGCAAGTTCGCCGACAACGGCGCCAGGGCCGAGGTTGGCCAGGGTTGCACCGTCACGGGTCACGGTGGCTGAGCCGGTGACGATCACGAAGCATTCATGGCCGGGCTCGCCTTCGCGCACCAGAACCTTTCCTGCCTCAACGGAGATCTCCACCGCTGCTGCTGCCACCTGCTGGAGCTGGCGCTTGTCGCACTCTGCGAAGAGCGGAACCTGAGCCAGATGATCGAGCCATGCGTCGCGTGCCATGAGCCGAAGCATAGGGAGAAGCCCGGCCCTCTGCTCGTCCATTCAGCCACCGACCCTTCATGACCACGAAACACTTGGGAAACAGGCGATCCGTACCGTGCCATTCGTGGATGTCGCCCTGCTTCGTTGGCCAATGGAAGAAGACCGTCGCCAAGCCCTTGCGGCTCGGGGAGCATCTCGGCTGTTGCTCGTCGATGCCGACACCGCTGCGCCTGAGGCCGCCGATTGCCTTGAGGATTGGATCCGTTTGCCGGCGAGTCAGGACGATATCGATGCGCGCTGCCGGGCGATTGCTACCCGATCAATGGTCCACAACTCCGAAACCCCAGCGCTTGATCCCGACGGAGTGCTCCGGGTTGGGGCCGGGTGGGTGTCGTTACCTCCGCTTGAAGCCCGACTCATGTCGGCATTGCTTGACCGGTTCGGCGCCGTGGTGAGTCGGGACAATCTTTCTCGCACCGGATGGCCCACGGGCGCGCCGGGGCGTAATGCGCTCGATGTGCACATGCTCCGTTTGCGCCGCCGGATCGGCCCATTGGGACTCGCAATCCGAACCGTTCGTTCGCGTGGCTACCTACTGGAAGTCGGCGAATTGCAAATGGTTCAGCCGGCCTGACGGGCCACCGCTTCTGCAGCTGCCTTTGCCGCGTCGGCATCGCCGAGATAGCGATCTGTCAATGCCAGTCGCTTGGTTGGCACCATCGCGTCGTCGAGTTCGTAACGAATGGGCACGCCAGTCGGAAGGTTCACATCGGCGATATCGGCGTCGCTGATGGCATCGAGATGCTTGATGAGCGCTCGAAGACTGTTGCCGTGGGCGACAACAAGAACGGTGTGGCCAGCGTGCAGGTCGGGGACGATGTCGTCGTACCAGTAGGGAAGCATGCGGTCGACGACATCGGCGAGGCATTCCGAGGCAGGCAGGACGTCGGCCGGAAGTGAGGCGTAGCGCTCATCGAACCGAGGGTGACGGGGATCATCGAGTTCGAGCTTGGGCGGCGGGATGTCATAGGAACGACGCCATTCGAAGACCTGGTCCTTGCCGTACTTCTCGGTGGTCTCCTTCTTGTCCATTCCCTGCAGCGCGCCGTAATGGCGTTCATTGAGCCGCCACGAACGACGAACCGGAACCCAGAGCCGGTCCATGCCGTCGAGGGCAAGGTTTGCGGTGCGGATCGCCCGGACTTGCATCGAGGTATGGACCACGGTGGGCCCTACACCGGCAGCTGTCATGGCGGGCCCGGCGGCACTGGCCTCGGCCTGGCCCTGATCGGTGAGGTCGGCGTCGTACCAGCCAGTGAAGAGATTTTCGAGGTTCCAGGTGCTCTGACCATGGCGCAGCAGAGATC
>CAIKHC010000319.1 GCA_903827085.1 uncultured Candidatus Nemicrothrix sp.
CTTCGACGGACGTTCATCTCTCGTCGCAATCGGAATGAACGGCGTACCGCTTCCACTCGACAATGGTTTCCCCGCGCGCATAGTTGTTGAAGGTCTTTACGGCTACGTGTCATCAACCAAATGGTTGCGTTCGATCGAACTCACCGAATGGGATTCGTTTAACGGCTATTGGATTCAACAGGGCTGGGCAAAAGACGGCCCAATCAAGATGTCGTCACGAATCGATGTTCCCCGGAGCGGAGCTCGCCAACCCGAGGGCATTGTCACTCTCGCCGGCGTTGCTTGGGCGCCCAATACAGGCGTCGCAGCAGTCGAGGTTCTCATCGATGGAGCATGGCGCCGAGCAACACTTGGAGATTCACTCTCTGGCGGCGTGTGGCGACAGTGGTACTACGACTGGAATGCCACAAAGGGCGAGCACGAAATTGCAGTGCGTTGCATCGACGCCGACGGACAAGTGCAAACCGGAGACATCACGCCGAATCCCATCGCCGGTTACACCGGCTGGGAATACCGTTCAATCACAATTGTGTGATTCGGTTTTCTACGAAGCCGCAGCGCGACGAAGTCGATCGTTAACGGCAACACCGACACCAACTTCCGGCGGCGGAACACATACGAGAACGCTAAGGCCAAGCCTGTCGGCCTGACGCAGGCGCGAGTACAACACCGCGGCGTAGTCATCAGCGGTCCCTGCCGGTTCCAATTCGACGATGTCTTCGGGAAGCCCTACCAAAACACTCCCCGCCAGAAGACCAACGGGACCAGTGGCTGAACCCAGAACCTCGATCAGTACCTCTGCGATCTCGTGTTCCGCGCAAAGCACAACGCGTGCGTTTGGCGCGTAGTGCGCTTCAAGCATTCCCGGAGCACGAGCGCCTCCGGTCGAAGGCTCCGCACTCACATATATGTCAATGGAACACCCGAGCACCTCTTCGAGGCGGTCGACAGAGACTCCCCCGGCCCGGAGCACGACCGGGCGGTCAGACGTGAGATCAACGATCGTCGATTCCACTCCGACGCGACATGGTCCACCATCGAGAACAACATCTACATCGTCACCGAGATCAGCAATCACGTGCGCTGCAGTCGTGGGACTCACACGACCAAAGCGATTTGCAGAAGGCCCAGCAATTCCGCCGCCGAAGGAGCGGAGCAATTCCAATGCAACCGGATGATCAGGCACACGAAGCCCAACCGTTGAACGACCGCCGGTCACAGCAGGAGAAACGGATGAGGACCGCTCAAGAAGCAGCGTGAGTGGACCGGGCCAGAACGCGTCGGCAAGAAGTTTCGCGTTCGAGCTCACATTTACCGCCCAGTCCTCTAGGTGCGAGGCGTCGGAAAGGTGAACAATCAGCGGATGATCGCTCGGACGCCCCTTCACTTCGAACACCCGGCGAACAGCGGCATCGTTTGACGCATCGGCGCCAAGGCCGTACACCGTCTCGGTTGGAAATGCGACGAGTCCACCCGACCGGAGTACGGCGACCGCACGATCGATGTCAGTCACAACCGCTCACGAATCGATGTTGGAGATGACTTCAGCACCGAGCCATTCAACGCTCTCGATGAACTCAGCACGAGTCTTTCCTGGAAGGTTGATCGTGAGTGTGCTCACTCCAATCGCGGAGTATGCAGCAACGTCATCAACAAATTGCGCAGCATCAGGAAAGGCACCGCTGAAGTGTGCGTATCCGATTGGGGTGAAGATCACCTCAGGGGGAACCTCGCGGCCTGCCTTTTCGCTCGCTACGTGCAAGTCGCCAATTCGACGTTCAAGATCCTCGATCGTTTCGATCGGAGGCGTACGCAGCATCCGGCTTGCTTGCGCCGGACTTGGCATCGGATTCCAACCATCGGCCAGTTCCACCGAACGACGAATCGCCCGATTGGAATTTCCGCCAATCCAAATGGGTGGAGATGGTTGTTGCACGGGAAGCGGAAGCGCAATGGTGTCGACGGCGTCGAAGTGAAGACCGTTCATGGTTACCGGTTCACCAGACCACACCGCGCGCATCGCTCGGATGGCTTCGTCGGTCACGTCATTACGGCGGTCGAAGTCTCCGCCCACGGCTGCAAATTCCGGCGCGAGATACCCGGCACCGGTTCCGAGGATGACTCGACCGTTTGAGATCAGATCAAGCGTGGCAATGGCCTTGGCCGAGATGAATGGGTTCCGATACGCAAGGATCGCCAAATTGAAGTGCAGTCGGAGTTTCGATGTCGCCACAGAGGCCACGGTGAGAGTGACAAAAGGGTCGAGCGCATGGTGGCCCCCCTTAGCAAGGAACTTCACATCGGGTGCCGGGTGATCGGTAACAAAGACAGCGTCGGCGCCAGCGGCTTCGCAGGCCTTCGACATTTCGGTAATGGCCTCTGCCGTACACCACTCGTTCAGCGAGTCCACATGGTGCGTAGGTAAACCGACAGAAATTTTCATCGTGCAGCCTCGAGTCGACAGTTTGCGTTTTGTTACGTGTCGAAAGGTACCGGCCACGCGTCACCCTGACCAGCACAGCACGCCCTAGCGTGGGGAGATGCCGTTGATCTCTGACGTCACCTTTGCCTCGTCCACGCCGTGGCCACTCATCGTTCTTGGCATCGCCGCGGCCTCAGGCCTCTGCCTTTGGGCCCTCTTCCGTCGTGGATCAATCGCCGATCGCGCCCGATCAGACGATTCTCAATCTCCTGGCGGCGACTGACCAGTAAGAGTCAGGAAGACAACTCTCGCCATACTGCGACGCAATTCAGCACCATCGGCTCCCCAAGATTGCAGGCCATCGATATGGGCAGACACGTGCGCCAGCATGGAAACAAGAACGCCCGCATCGGCCAACGGATCGACGACTCGCCGGTCGGGGCGATTGCGCAAGACCGTAACGAACGCATTCGCGGGCGCACCAAGAAGTCGTGTACGGACATCTCGGAATCGTTGATCACCTTCATCGGTTGCAAGGTCAATGAGACGAAGAACCGATCGATGCCCATTCCATAACGTGATGAAGGCATCGGCAACGCCAAGGGACGATTCCCAGCCCCGCAGATCAGACCAATCACTGCCTTCGATGCGTCGGGCAAGTTCCGGACCTGCAACATCGACAGTTGCGCTGGCTACGGCCAACACTGCATCTTCTGCAGCGCTGAAGTACTGGTAGAAGGTCGCGGGGGAAGTTCCGGCGTGGCGAGCGATGTCGGCAACCGTCAATTCGCGGTACGTGCCTTCTTCGAGGAGCGTTTCAACTGCCTCAAGGAATTTTTGTCGTGTGGCTTCGCCACGCCGACCAAGCGATCGGGTCGCGTCAGAGTTCACCTCGGACATCACTGCATGATCCTCAACAACTCGTGTTTCACGACCATGCGTTGATGACATCGTCAGTGGTGACCACTGTCGAAATCATTTGGTAGGTGTTGTCGAGCAAGGTTTCGGAATAGTCGGCAGGAACTCCGGCCACGGCATCTCGCGGCACCACGACCTGATAGCCGTTATTCACCAATCCAATCGACAGACCCAACAGCGCAACGTTCACCGAAACCCCGATCACCACAACTGTCTTCACTCCGAGGTTTCGAAGCACTGGGTCAAGATCGGTTCCGCCCATGGGATCAAGACCGTGGTAGCGGCCCAAGATCATGTCGCTTGGAGAATGGCTGAACTCCTCGATTGGCATCGCCAAATGACTGCCGGGCTCCATCGCCACTGCACCGTGTTTCTGCATCGCGACAAACAAGCGTCCATTGGAATTGCCACCGCGGTAGTCGGGACGACGCCAGAACACCGCGTGAACAACCTGCACCCCAGCAACACGCGCTGCGTGTAACAGGCGAGCTCCATTCGGTATGGCCTGGACCCGGGCGGCGGCAGCGAGGTCTGGCAGGGAGGTCTCGGGCCCAAGGACTCCGTTCTGACACTCAGAGGTGACGACCGCAGTCGTATTCGGGTCAAGCAAGGTGCGCAGATCAAGTGCCATTGGATTCACCTCGGCCCTTCGACCGCAGTAAGCGATCAAGGCCTTTCGGGGAGACGGAAGAAGACGGTTCTACCCCACGCTTCCGCCTCCCGCACGCCTTCTCGCCGGATAGTTACCGCTCAGTAGGTTCCTTGCGATAGACAATTCCGACCAAGGGCCCGATCAGGCCCTGCCCGCCGGAGACTTCCGGCGTTCCGTGCATCAAGGAGCCGTCATGCCCGAAGCAGTCATCGTTTCGACCGCCCGTTCACCAATTGGTCGTGCCCACAAGGGTTCGCTCACACAGGTTCGCCCTGACGACCTCGCCGCGACGATCATCCGCGCCGCTCTCGACAAGGTGCCGTCACTCGACCCGTCCCTCGTCGAAGACATCATGCTTGGCTGCGCACAACCTGCAGGCGCGCAGGGCTACAACATCGCTCGCGTTGTTTCCGAACTCGCTGGCATGGGCCACATCCCCGGCGTCACTGTTAACCGTTACTGCTCGTCATCACTCCAGACCATTCGTATGGCTGCACACGCGATCAAGGCTGGCGAGGGTGACATTTTCGTCTCCGCTGGTGTTGAAA
>CAIKHC010000320.1 GCA_903827085.1 uncultured Candidatus Nemicrothrix sp.
GACGGCATACGAGATACGAATTCGTGACTGGAGTTCAGCGTGTGCTCTTCCGATCTGTTCTCAAGAGCCACCATGTCGATAGGTGATTCGAATTCCTCGAGATCTTTTTGTTTTTTGATCTTTGACTGCACCAAATCCAGCTTGCGCAGCGGATCTTTCTCGGTTGCGAGATTGGCATCGATTTTCTCAATGCTCTTGCGTAGGCCCTCGGGCGTGATTGGTCGACCTCGCCGGGGCTTCGCCGATTCGATGGCGTTCAAGTAACGCCGCACGATTTGCCCGCGCTCGCGACCGTCTTTGAGCGCGTCTTTATGGCTCTGTGTCATCGTGCCGGGGGGAAGACCGATACGCGGCTTGTCCCCAGAAGGTTCAGAGGTCTGGTCGCTCATGAGCGTCGAGTCCATCACACCAGTGCGAAACCGACAACGGTCACGCCGAAACCCGGCGAATTGTGGTGTTCCGGCGCACTAGCCTGCACCTAATGGATGACGCGATTCACCGTGCCCTCGGCCTGACTGACTCCGAATACGAAGACATCCGCAAGATCCTCAACCGCGACCCCAACCACCTCGAGTTGGCAATGTTTGCGGTCATGTGGTCGGAGCACTGCTCGTACAAGTCGTCTCGGGTTCATCTCAAGCGCCTTCCCACCGAAGCTCCGTGGGTGCTTGTTGGTCCTGGCGAAAACGCCGGCGTTGTCGATGTTGGCGATGGCATTGCTGCCGCGATCCGCATCGAATCGCATAATCACCCCTCCGCAATTGAGCCCTACCAAGGTGCAGCAACTGGGGTTGGCGGCATTCTGCGCGACATCTTCACGATGGGCGCACGTCCGATTGCACTCATGGACCCATTGCGCTTTGGTCCACTCGATGACCCTCGTAGTCGATGGATTGCCGAAGGCGTCATCAGCGGCGTCTCGGGTTATGGCAATTCAGTAGGTGTTCCCACTGTCGGTGGCGAAACGGTTTTCGATGCCACCTATATGGGCAATCCGCTCGTCAATGTTTTGTGCCTCGGGGTTCTACCCACTGAACGCCTCGTGCTCGGGCAGGCCACTGGTGTCGGCAACCTTGCGGTATTGCTGGGTTCCAGCACCGGTCGCGACGGCATCGGTGGTGTGAGCGTTCTCGCTTCGGCCGGTTTCTCCGACGAAGAAACCGATGCAGAAAAGCGTCCTTCGGTGCAGGTTGGCGATCCCTATGAAGAGAAGCGCCTCATCGAAGCGTGTCTCGAACTTCTCGACGCTGGTCTCGTTGTGGGTATTCAAGATCTCGGTGGCGCAGGTCTTGCGTGTGCCACAAGCGAAACCGCGAGCCGCGGTGGCATGGGCATGGATGTGGACGTCAACGCCATTCCTCGCCGCGAAGCAGGCATGGAGCCGTTCGAGGTCATGACCTCGGAAAGCCAAGAACGCATGCTCGCCATTGTCGAGCCTGCAGATCTCGACCAGGTGCTCGAAATTTGTGCGCGCTGGGAGGTTCGTTCCTCAGTCATCGGTCATGTCACTGATGGCCCGGCAACTGGTCATCCCGAGGGCGGTCGCCTCCGCATTCGTGACGGTTTCGATGGCGAAATCCTTTGCGATATTCCCGCTGCTTCACTGCACGAAGATGCGCCGCTCTACAACCGTCCGATCGCTGCGCCCGCAATCTTCGATGTTGCGACTCGCACGATGGGCACCGAACCTGCTCCGGAGTCAGTCGACACCGCAGCGGAATTACTCGAACTTCTCGCCGATGCGCGCTGGGTGTTCTCGCAGTACGACCATCAGTTGTTCCTCAACACCGTTGAAGGTCCTGGTGGCGATGCTGCAGTGCTTCGTTTGAAGCACCCGACCTCCGGAGCCGACACTGGTCGTGGCATTGCGCTCACCACCGATGGCAACCATCGCTGGTGTGCGGTCGATCCCCGCCAGGGCACCGCACTCACCGTCGCCGAATCGTTGCTGAATCTTGCGTGCGTCGGCGCTCGCCCGCTTGCTGTCGTGAATTGTTTGAACTTTGGCAACCCTGAAC
>CAIKHC010000321.1 GCA_903827085.1 uncultured Candidatus Nemicrothrix sp.
CACCCGATCAAGAAGTTCTTCAAGTGTGGTGGTCGCACTCGACAATTGGGCCCGTTCGTTATGCACGGGCGAAGTCTCGCAGACCTGAGCATGGATCGTTCTGGCTCAGCTGGTTACTGCTTTTCTGAAGCGGTCGCGACGTGATGAGAACTGGATCGAGGTTTCTTTGGAGCAAAAAGACGCCGACGCCCCACAAGGGGGCGTCGGCAAGGTGACACTGGGCGGCGGATCCCAGATGATTGTCACCGTGTCAGGCGGCGGGAGCCTGACCCGGCCAACATAGCGCGAGAATTTGACGATCTCACACCGCTGGCCGGTGAAAGATTCTTAGGCACTAGGCCGATCTACGCCCTTGTCCGCTGGAATCTTCGCTGGGCTTAGAGGCTGACCGATGGGCAATAGTCGCCAAGCACGCAATCAACACAGCGAGCCTTCCGAGATGCACACACTCGGCGACCGTGGAGAATGAGCAACAGGCTGAATCGGCCCCAATCGGCGGGCGGGATCATGTCGTTCAGCACATATTCGACCTTCACCGGATCGGTTTCAGTCGTGAGTCCAAGCCGAGTCGAGAGTCGCCCGACATGGGTGTCGACTGGCAGCCCGGGAAGGTCCATCGCCACGCTCCGGACCACATTCGCGGTTTTTCGACCAACCCCGGGAACAGTGACCAATTCCTCCATCGAAGAGGGAACCTCGGCGCCGTAGCGCTCGACGAGCGCTTGGGCCATTCCAACCAGTGACCGCGCCTTGTTCTTGTAGAAGCCCGTACTACGAACCAGTTCCTCTACTTCGAGCGGATCGGCGACTGCGAGATCTTCTGGAGTCGGGAACCGAGCGAACAAGGCCGGGGTGACCTGATTGACGCGAACGTCGGTGCATTGGGCCGAAAGAATGGTGGCAGCCAGCAACTCGTAGGGATTCCGATGGTCGAGCTCGCATTGCGCATCGGGATATTCGAGATCGAGGCGAGCGAGCGTTTCTTTCGCTCGACCTTTGGGAGAACGGGGCGTAGCCATGAAGACGGGACCCTACTGCCGCCAGCGCCGGTAGGGTCCGGCCGTGCGCAATGAACGTCGCAATGACGCAGGCCAGCTTCTTTCGCTGGAATCAGAACCAGCCACTGATGCTGACGCGGCCGAAGCAGCCGCCGCCGGCCTCAGCCTCGTTCGTTGCAATCAACAACTACGAGTCGCCCTTCCACTTGCCGATTCGACCCCGCCGCTTCCCACCCGGGCGTTCGCTCTGGGTGTGGATGACGACGCGTTCTTGCGTGTGAACAACCTGGCCTTCGCATGGCATCCCGACCAATCGGACCGGACGCACGATCAACTCAACGAGCTTGCGCAAGAGCCATGGTTCGACGCCGAAGGGTTTCTGCTTCACGAGATCGACGGAACCCTTGCCGGGTTCTGCTGGACCAGAGTCCACGCGGAAACTGCGACCGATCCTCGACTCGGCGAAATCTTTGTCATTGCCGTCGACCCCGCATTTCACGGACAGGGCCTCGGACGTTCCCTCACGATCGCCGGACTCGCCTTTCTTGCATCGAAGTCGATTGAGGTCGGCATGCTGCATGTTGAGCACGACAATGTTGCCGCCCAATCGCTCTATCGAGATCTTGGATTCGTCGAACACGATTCGCGCTGCTGGTGGGAACGTGTCGAAAACGAACCGACATGACAGCAGATTCGATGTCCCTCTTCGAAGCCGACCGCGATGCACTCACCACAATCCTCGACGGCGAACCCCGATATCGGCTCGACCAACTTTGGAAGGGCCTCTATGTCGACTTTGCAGAGCCAAAGGACATCACGTCACTTCCCGCTTCGCTACGGACCCGTCTGAGCGAAACACTGCCCACTGCTCTCGAGATGGTCACCGAATCGGCGACTACCGACGGCAACACGGTGAAATGGCTGTGGCGCCTTCCGGACGGAGCATCGGTTGAAACCGTGCTCATGCACTACCCCGATCGGTCGACGGTTTGCGTCAGCACGCAGGCCGGCTGTGCGATGGCATGTGGATTCTGTGCAACTGGGCAGGGCGGTTTCGAACGAAATCTCAGTGTCGGCGAAATTGTCGAACAAGTAGTTCGCGCTGCACGCCGAGCAAATGAGGGCCCAACACCGCGCCGCGTCTCAAACATTGTGTTCATGGGAATGGGCGAACCCATGGCGAACTACGACCGAATGATCGGTGCGGTCCATA
>CAIKHC010000322.1 GCA_903827085.1 uncultured Candidatus Nemicrothrix sp.
CTGATCGCTCGATGCGTTGCGACCCTCGCCACAAGCAAGATCGACCGCAGTGCCTGGTGTCAGATCGACAACCTCGGGCGGAAGGAATTGATTGGGTTCGCCCTTCCATATGAGCTCAGAGGTGTCGTACCGAGCGTTCCAATCGGAAGCATCCATTGTCGAAGTCTAGGACTGCGAGCGAATCAATGATTCAGGGGTTTGGCGAAACAGCACCGAGCGCGTCTTGCAACGTGAACGCACCTTCGTAGAGCGCACGCCCAACAATCGCGCCTGAAAGACGGCGACCTGCTGATCGGAGGGCTTCAAGAGCAACGATGTCGGCAAGGGTTCCGACGCCGCCTGAGGCAATGACGGGAAGTTCCGTTGCTTCAAGAACTTCTCCGAGTCCATCAAGATCGGGGCCCTCGAGCGTTCCGTCTCGGCCGATCTCCGTGACGATCAGCGCTTCAACGCCAGCATCGGCAAAACCCCGAGCAACATCGAGAAGGTCTTTTCCGGACCCTTCTTCCCATCCGCGCACTGCAACCTCGCGGCCACGAGCATCGAGACCAACAGCCACTGCATGTCGTGCTGCAAGCGCACGAACAAGATCCGGATTCTCGAGGGCTGCTGTGCCCAGCACAACGCGTGCGACACCGGCGTCGAACAATGCATCGGCCGCTTCTTCGCTACGAACGCCGCCACCAGTTTGAATAGGCACGTCGACCGCATCACAGATCGCAGCGATGACTTCACGGTTGAGCGGCGAGCCCGTACGTGCGGCGTCGAGATCTACGACGTGTATCCAACGTGCACCTGCGTCGGCGAAAATCTTGGCCTGTGCAACGGGATCGCTGTTGTAGACGGTTTCGCGCGCATAGTCGCCCTGATACAGACGCACTGCTTGACCGTTCAGCAGATCAATCGCGGGATACAACTCCATCAATTTCCAACCTTCGGACGAGCGGCATCGACAAAACCCCGCAGAAGCTCGAGTCCTACCGCACCAGATTTTTCAGGGTGAAACTGCGTGGCCCACAACCCGTCACGCTCAACGGCCGCAGCAACCAAACCGCCGTAGTCGCATGTGGCCACGACGGATTCGCCTTCGGCATCGGCGGCATAGGAGTGCACGAAGTACATCCACACTGGATCAGGCACGTGCGCGAAGAGCCGACTTGGCCGGCGGACATCAACAAGGTTCCATTGCATCTGCGGCCGCTTCACCGTGTCGGGAAGCAGTCGGAGCCGACCTGGCAACACGCCAAGACCCACCGAACTGGGCGACTCTTCGGAACCTTCATAGAGCATCTGCATGCCGACACAGACGCCAAGAAATGGACGCTGATCGTTGGCAGCGGTGATCGCTACCTGGTCGAGTCGGCACTCACGCAGGGCGTCCATACACGCGCCAAACGCGCCGACACCGGGGAGAACGACAGCGTCGGCGTCGGCGATGAGTCCGCTGTCAGCGGTGAGTCGTGCATCGGCTCCCACACGCTCAAGCGCTTTCTGCGCTGAACGAAGATTGCCAATGCCGTAATCAAGAACCGCCACCAGCGGCCGAACTGCGTCTGTCACAGCACGCCCTTGGTGGAAGGGACTCCCCCACCGTCGATGCGCACTGCGTCGCGAAGTGAACGAGCAACGCTCTTAAACGTTGCTTCGATGATGTGGTGAGTATTCACACCACGAACAAGCGAGATGTGCAGCGTGAGTGCTGCCGATGTGGCGAACGCGCGCCAGAACTCTTCAATCAACTGCGGATCGAAGGGAGGATCGCTGAGAATCTTTTGGCCAGGAAACTCGACCTCGTACACAAGGAACGGTCGACCGGAAAGGTCGAGCGCAACATCGATAAGGGCTTCGTCAAGCGGAATGCGGTTGGAGGCGAAGCGCCGAATACCTGCTTTGTCGCCAAGAGCAACAGAAAACGCATCGCCAAGAGCGATGCCAACATCTTCGACAGTGTGGTGAGCATCGATCTGCAGATCGCCTTCGGCTTTAACGACGAGATCGAAACCTCCGTGACGACCAAGCTGCGCAAGCATGTGGTCGAAGAACGGAATACCTGTCGATGTCTCGTGGCGCCCCTGACCATCGAGATCGATCTCGATGAGGATTGAGGTTTCGGAAGTCGCCCGGGCAACTGTTGCTGCTCGGCGACCATCGTCGGTTCGTGTTGCACTCACTGCAGGGCCTCCTCAAGAGCGGAAAGGAACGCATCGTCCTCACC
>CAIKHC010000323.1 GCA_903827085.1 uncultured Candidatus Nemicrothrix sp.
GTCATCGCTTCCGATCACATCTCCCGACCGATTCGACGGATCACTGGCTCGCTCGCAATCGGTGACGGTGACATCGTTCGTCTCACCGGTGGCGCCGATCACGTCATTGACTGCGTCGGCAGCGAAAGCAGCATCGCCGAAGCGCTCAGCGTTGTGCGCCCGAAGGGTCGCATCACGATGGTGGGCATGCCCGGTCACGTTCACCTTGATCTCACCGGATTATGGCAACGCGAGATCACCATGAGCGGTGCGTACGCCTACGGAACCGAAACACTTCCCAACGGCGAACGTCGACGTACGTTCGATCTTGCCTTTGAACTTGTCGCTGCCGCCGACCTCGGTCGACTGGTAAGCGCCACCTATTCACTTGACCGCTTTGAAGATGCCATCACGCACGCCGCAAATGCTGGCGGGCGCGGGGCAGTTCGTATCGCCTTTGACCTTCGCAATGAAAAGGAACGAAATCGTGCCTAGACCAGGATTCGTCCTCGACGTCGATCGATCGACGCCACCAATCCTCTTTCACCATGGAGAGGGTTTCCGGCTCGAGAAGCTCCCCGCCGGGCGCAGCCGCGTTATCTATCCGGCCGAGCCCATCGAGGCACTCAAGAACCCCGATGGCGCCATTCGTGATGCGCTCGACAACCCGATCGGCGATAGCGAGCCGTTGCGCGCGCTTCTCAAGCCGGGCATGAAGCTCACGATCGCATTCGACGACATTTCGTTGCCGCTTCCCCCAATGAAGCGCCCCGACATTCGTCAGCGAGTCATCGAAGCAGTTCTTGAGCTTGCTGCAGCCGCTGGCGTCGACGACGTCATGCTCATCGCCGCGCTGGCGTTGCATCGCCGCATGACCGAAGACGAACTTCGACATGCCGTTGGCGACCGCGTGTACGACGCTTTCGCTCCCCATGGTCTTCTCGTCAATCACGACGCAGAAGACCCCGACAACCTCCTCTTCATCGGCGAGACCGAGAAGGGCGAAGAGGTCGAGATCAACAAGCGCGCGGCCGAGAGCGATCTCATCATCTACGTCAATATCAATCTCGTCTCAATGGACGGCGGTTGGAAGTCGACCGCAACCGGCCTTGCTTCGTATCGTTCGCTTCGCCACCACCACAATCCGCAGACGATGCGTCATTCAAAGTCGTTCATGGATCAGCATAAGTCTGAACTCCATTCCGCCAATTGGCGCATGGGCAAGGTGCTTCGTGATGCAGGGGTGAAGGTCTTCCAGATCGAAACCACGATGAACAACAACGTGTTCGGCACCGAAGGCCCCATGAGCGTGCTGCAAAAGCGCGAATGGGAATGGTCGCTCAAGGACCGCATCACGATCACGGGAATGAAGACTGCGCTCGATCGCATGCCGCAACGCACGCGTCGATCGATCTTCAACTCCTGGCAAGCACCGCACGCAATGACATCTGTGCAGGCTGGCGAGGTTGAAGCCGTCCACAAACTGACTACTGAAAATGTCTACGCCCAGCACCTCGTGCAGGTTGAAGGACAGACCGACATTCTCACGATGGGTCTTCCGTACATCAGCCCCTACAACGTGAACTCAATCCTCAATCCGATTCTCGTTGCATGCCTCGGACTCGGCTACTTCTTCAATCTGTATCGCGGGCGCCCGCCGGTGCGTGAAGGTGGCGTTGTCATCATGAGCCACCCGACACCGTGGGAATTCCATCCGGTACATCATCCGTCCTACATCGACTTCTTCGATCAGGTGCTGACGCAAACGCATGACCCAGTCGTCATGTCGGAACAGTTTGAAAAGTCGTTCGCTGAAGACGAGTGGTATCGACATCTCTATCGCACAAGCCACGCGTACCACGGCGTTCACCCGTTCTACATGTGGTACTGGTGCTCACATGCTCTTGAGCATGTCGGTCAGGTCATCATTGTTGGTGGCGATGTGCGTGCAGTGCGTCGACTCGGCTTCAAGCCAGCATCGACACTGCAAGACGCCCTCGAAATGGCGAGCGATGTGGTCGGTCGCGACGCGACAATCACGCACCTCCACAATCCGCCCATCCTCATGGCCGACGTTTCCTGAGGTCTGTCATGCGTCCGATGCCCATCACTCGCAAACAGGCGACACGCCTCATCAAGCGACTGCCAGTGAACCGTTCTGTGTCCACGGCGGCCCAAACGAGTTCGCGAGTTACTCGCATGGCGAAAGCCATTCTGCAATCACCATCGGTGCCGGCTGGTGTTGATCTCCTCAAGAAGGAGAACAACGTCGGTGCGAACTACGACACCGACTGGGCCCGCTCGTATCCGGCTCGCGTCGCGCGCGTACTCCTCCTCAATGGCGTCATGAAGCCGGTTGTTGATCTTCTCGCGACACCGTCCATCCATGGCACCGACCGCCTTACCGATGTCGATGGTCCAGTGATCTTCGCTGCCAACCATCACAGCCACGCCGACACGCCGTTGATGATGACGGCGATTCCTGAACCCTGGCGTAATCGCCTCTTCATCGGCGCAGCTGCCGACTACTGGTTCACCAATCGCGTGACATCACCGCTTTCGGCGTTGGTCATCGGCGCAATCCCGGTGGAGCGCACGAAGGTGTCGCGCAAAGCCATCGATCAGTCTCTTGAACTCTTGCGAGACAACTGGAGCATGCTCATCTTCCCCGAGGGCGCTCGCTCCCCCGACGGTTGGGCCCGTCCGTTCACCTCTGGCGCAGCATTTCTGTCGTCACACAGCGGCGCACCTGTCGTTCCCGTCTTCATTCAAGGGACGAACAAGGTGCTTCCGAAGGGAAAGAACTTCCCACGCCCAGCCCACACCACCGTCGTGTTCGGATCGCCAATGCAGGCGGCCGAAGGCGAGGATTCGAAATCATTCGCCGTTCGCATCCAAGAAGCCGTCGCGGCACTCGGAGATGAATCTGCAACCGATTGGTGGCAGGCCCGCAAGAACGCTGCGTCGGAAAAGACCCCGACCCTTGATGGTCCCGATGCTGGAGTTTGGCGGCGTTCATGGGCCCGCACCGCTAAGGCCAAAGGTGTCCGCCGGAGTTGGCCTCGGGTGTAACGCTCGTCCCGACTATCGAGCAAAGGTCAACGGGAACCGAAAATTCGCGTCTTCGTCGAGCAACGCCGCGTCGTTCACGATCACCAAACAATCTGTGTGATCGGCATCGCAGACGCCATTGCCAACTTTCCCAACAACGATTTCAAGTTCTAACGAACCCCAACCATCGGGGTCGTACCGCAGAACCTTTCCCGTCACCAGATCGCAAGAGGCTGAACCCTCCCTTGCGCCGTCTGAGCACTGCGCCACGGTGACGACGTGGTCGGGAAGAAATCCACTCCATTCCACCCGAACCATCTGTCCGTCCCGCAGTCCCGTCAAAGGCGTAACGGTGGCCGCACGCGAGGGCATTTTGGGAAGCGTTCGTTCAACAGTCGCTGACTGGCTTGGATCGCCAACAAAGGTGATGGACGCGACTCCCGGCTCCTGATCATCAGCCAGCGCAGCAATCGCCGCGGCATCTGATTTCACATAGCCGTTGAAGAAATCCAAAGTTGCTTTTGCCGTGATTGGAAATGCACGGGAATCGCTGAAGAGATACGAATTGTGATCGGAATCAATGAGTGTGAACAGCCCCTTTGGCGAGCGAGCACTGTTGAATATTCGCGCTCCCTCGTCGTACGGGATCACCGTGTCGTTCTCACCGTGCACGATCAATAACGGTGGCGTGCGCGACCAATCAAAGGTTTTTCCCGGAAGAAGCTGCGATGTTCCAGCGATGATGATCGCAGCGTCGACACGCTCATCAACACAACAGGCTTGACCAATGAGGCCAGCGATCGTGATTCCACCGTTCGAGTGACCAGCGACGCCAACTCGTTCACCGTCAATCATTCCCGCCAGTGCTCGTCCATCTGCACTTGAGGACAACGAAATGGCGTGAGTGATCACCGCA
>CAIKHC010000324.1 GCA_903827085.1 uncultured Candidatus Nemicrothrix sp.
ACATCGGGCTCACTGGGCCTACAGGACCCGTCGCGTCCGGAACGCTCCCGGTTCCGGTGTCATCGCCTGCGGAGCCCTTGGCATCAGACCCCGCCCCAGCACCACCGGGGCGCGTTGCTCGCCAATAGAAGTAGGTAAGGGCCGACATACCGACCGCCGCGAGGAGCAACAGCGTCACGATCGCCGCGATCTTTCGACCACTGGACCAGAACGGCGAACTTGAGCCACCCGAGGTGTCAGACGAAGACGGACCTGCCACTGCTGCGATCGTGGTGGTCGTCGATGAGGTCGTCGAGGTGCTCGAGGTCGAACTCGTGGTTGTCGAGCGCTGCGTCGTTGTGGTGTTGCGCTGCGTCGTCGTGGTCCGTGGAGCTTGGGTGGTTGTCGTCGGCGCGCTTGTGGTGGTTGTCGGTGCAACCGTTGTCGTCGTCGTCGAAGCCGTAGTCGTCGTTGTCTCTTCCGCCCCTGCAGGCCCCACTCCGATGCCAAACATTGCGGTCATGAGCAGCAGCACGGCGCCACCAAGAGCAGCAACAGCGGCTCGGCGGGGGGTGGACGGGCGCATCACGTGCCCAACCCTAGACCGGCGATGTCTTCTGGCTTGGTCGGTGATCGGACGCGCCGGCCGCTTACCGCTGATGGTGCGGGCAAGAATAGGTGGTGCGGCCACCAATCGTGCGCCGCAAAAGCACCACTCCATCGGTTGGGCATGTGCCGCCACGATGGCGCGAGTCCTGCAGGTCGCCCATATGTGATCCGCCCCGCCGACCAAGTACGCGCAACGTCGAACGCATCGATTTCCGCAATGACGCGACTTCGTCACCATTCAGCGAACCGGCTGCGCGTGCTGGGTCCAGGCCCGCTCGCCACAACGTTTCATCGGTGAGCAAGTTGCCAAGCCCGGCGATACGCGCCTGGTCCATGAGCCGAGCCTTCAGCGGCGCGTTCGAGTTGGACAGGATCGATGTGAGTTGCGCAAGGGAAACATCGCCCGCATCGGGGCCAAGTCGCTCTTCATCGGGATCAAGCTCCACTCCCCCGAGTCGACGTGGGTCGCGTAAGCGCAGTGCGCCGCCACCATCGAAGTGAACAACGAATCGTTCCCACGCGGGATCTTTGCGGTGACTCGAATACTCAAGACCTTCGATTGCATCAACACCATCGAGTTCCAACACGCCAGTCATGCCAAAGCGCAGACCAAGCGTTGGTCCCTCGTCGCTTGTGTCGAGCAGTAGCAACTTTCCCCGGCGACGATCCGTAACAAATGATCGGCCAACTAACGCTGCAACAACCGATGCTTCATCGGTGCCGCCTTTGAGGAACCATGCATCGGACGCGTCGACGGCAACGATGCGACGGCCCAACGATGCAGCAGCAGCGCGCCGGTAGATCTCGATTTCGAGCATCTCCGGCATGACGACTACTTGATCTGGTCGATGGCTTGCGCGAAATCGGCGATGAGGTCGTCGGCATGTTCCAGACCAACCGATACACGGATCGTCGAGGGCTGAATACCGGCGGCTTCGAGTTCTTCGGGGCTCAGGCCAACATGCGTGGTTGATGCTGGATGCGTCACCAGCGTCTCGGGACCACCAAGCGAGGTCGCCAACTGCGCAATCTGCACCGCTTCAACGAACGTGCGGCCGGCATCGAGTCCACCAACGAGTTCAAATGCCAATTGCCCACCAGGAACATCGAGTTGTCGTTGCGCAAGTTCGTATTGAGGATGCGATGCAAGACCGGGCCAACGCACCGACGCGACCTTCGGGTTCGCTTCAAGGAACTGTGCGATTTCGCCCGCGTTCTTGCTCTGTCGTTCAAGACGAACGCCCAAGGTGCGCAAACCACGAAGTGCGTTCATCGCATCGAAGGGCGAAGCAACCGCGCCTTGAATCACGGCGAAGGAATACAACCAATCGATGTAGTCGGCTGCGCCAGCAACGACGCCGATCGTGGCATCGTTATGACCAGCAATGCCCTTGGTGGCCGAATGAACGACGAGGTCGATACCAAACTCAAGCGGACGCTGTGCGAACGGCGTGGCAAATGTGGAATCCACGACCTTGACCGGACCTTTGATCGCGCCGAGTTCGGCAAGGTCAACGAGATCAAGACGGGGATTGGCAGGGGTCTCGGCATAAATCATTGTGGTGCGGCCAGGGATCACCGCAGCAGCGAACGCACCGGGTTCGGTGCCGTCGACAAACATGACGTCAATACCAAAGCGTGGGCACACCGCTTGGAACAACAACTGTGTTGCGCCGTACAACTGATTCTGCGTGACGATGTGATCGCCCTTTGAACAAAGGCCCAACACAACCGCACTGAT
>CAIKHC010000325.1 GCA_903827085.1 uncultured Candidatus Nemicrothrix sp.
CGCCTATGTGCCCAATGGCCGGGCTCTCGACGACCCCCACTACACCTACAAACTCGGGTGGCTTGAGCGTCTCCGACAGACGCTCTTGCGCTGTGAAGACCCCAGCAGCGAACTTGCAGTCTGCGGCGACTTCAATATCTGTCCCGACGACCGTGATGTCTGGAGCCCGGAAGCCTGGGTGGGCAATACGCATGTGAGCGAACCCGAGCGCGAGGCTCTTCGATCCCTTGAGGCGTGGGGTCTCGAGGACGTCTATCGCCGTCACCACGATGAAGGGGGTCTCTATTCCTTCTGGGACTATCGCGGTGGCGATTTCCACCAGGGTCGTGGTCTTCGAATCGACCTCGTGATGGCGACGGCGTCGCTGGCGGCCCGGTCGGTCGATGCTCGCGTCGACCGCGATGCTCGTAAGGGTGAAAAGCCCAGCGACCATGCTCCGGTGATTGTGCAGTTCGACTGATGAGTGAGGAACCCATCATCGATGTCGCAAATGTGTTCGGCGTCGGACAGATCGGGCGAATCGTTGGCCTTGAGGATGCAATTTTGCTTGAGCCTCTGCTTCGTGAAGTCACGCCGGCTCAACAGGCTGCGCGCGAAACCGCAGAATCGGTGCGGCGACTTGTTCGAGAGCTCGAGGCGACCTCGGCGTCGATCGAGGATTTGGGCTCGCTCGCACGTCAACTTGATGAACTTTCAGAGTCCCTCGCTCGCGGAAACCATGACTCTGAAACCGCTGGCGATCGTCCGAACGCGGCCTATCAGGCCCACCGGCTGCGAGAGCGCAGCCCGTTTATCGGACGAGCCAATCCCGTCGCGTTGCCCCTCATCGTGGAATTCGTCGACGGCGGTGTTGATGCGGTGGCGAATTTCGGGACTTTGTACGAAGGACCACCCGGTTGCTTGCACGGTGGCTATATCGCAGGAATTTTCGATGAAGTGTTGGGTGCGGCGCAGACCTTTTCTGGCCACGCAGGGATGACGGGACGTCTAACGATTCATTACCGCAGCCCAACGCCGCTCAACACCGACCTGCATTTGAAGGCTCGCCTCGAGTCGGTGAGTGGGCGCAAAATTCTGTGCAAGGGAACGCTGCACGCCGGCGATCGACTTTGCGCCGAGGCTGAAGGTCTGTTCATCGCTGTTGATCCCAAAAAACTGATGGGACTCGCTGGCTCCTGAACGACTCGAAGTTACGAGTCGGTTGTTTCAGCAATGACAGCGAGGATTTCGTCGCCAAACTTCGAGACTTTGATTTCGCCCATTCCGTTGACGCGCAAGAGTTCGACGGGCGTTGTTGGTTTGAGGCGCGTGATTTCGGCCAGTGTGTGGTCGTTGCAGACAACGAACGCGGGAACGTCGGCAGATTTTGAACGTTCGGATCGCCAGGCTCGAAGTGCATCGAACAGTGGATGGTCGGCAGAGTCGAGTGAATCGGGATATTTGCCGGGGCGCTGGCGGGGGCCCTTCGAACCGTTTGCTTTCGACTTGGGCTTCGAGGCACGCGTGGTGGTGCTCGATGACTGACTCGGCGCCGTTGCGCCATTGCCGACAGCAATAGGGTCGAGCCCCGCTTCGAGTGCTTCGCAGGCCTCGGCATAGGTGTCGAGAAATTCCGAACGGTCGCGAGGGATGGATTTCTCACCAAAGGTGCGTGACTTCGCCCAGGTGCATAAGAGTTCTCGTTCCGCGCGGGTTGCAGCGACATAGAAGAGACGGCGTTCTTCGGCCCAAGCACCGGGAGTCTTGGCGTGACCGATGGGGACGTAGCCCTGTTCGATGCCGGCCAAATGAACGATGGGCCACTCGAGGCCTTTGGCGGCATGGAAGGTAAGGAGTTCGATGGCCTCGCCGTTGGGATCGGGTTGATCGGCGCGAGTGGTGGCGGTGAGCCACAAGAAGAATCCGTTGGCAGTTGGTGGCGATTCGATAGCCATGTAGTCGCGAGCCATTTGTACGAGTGCATCGAGATTGGCGCGGCGTTCGGCCGCACGATCGCTTTCGGATTCGTCGTCGACGACAACCGAAAGTGCGAGGTCGTGGATGGCATCGGAGAAAGGACGAGGCGTGCGGCGGAGATCGCCAAGTGCCGCTTTGATCTCGGGCTGGTCGAGTAGAGGCGTGGCGCCGCGCACACGGAAGGGAATGCCCGCTGACTTCATTGCTTCTTCGATGATGGGCAGCTGAGCGTTGGTGCGCACGAGCACTGCTTGATTGGACCAGCGCGCGCCAGGACCATGGCGGTCGCGTGCGGCGCGCGCGATGGCGGCCGCTTCAGCGCGTTCGTCGGGCAACTCGCGAACCGATGGAACGCCACCGTCGGGACGTGTGGCCGACTGGGTGCCGTCGTGATCGACGCCGCGGCCGCCAACGAGCAACGCATTTGCTGCGGCAAGAATCTGAGGGCTTGATCGGTAGTTGTCGAGAAGACGAATGGTTTCGCCGGCGGGGAAGCGTTGCGGGAAGGTACGGAGAAGATCGGGGTCGGCACCGTTCCACGAATAGATGGCCTGATTGGGGTCGCCGACGATGCAGAGGTCGTTGCGATCGCCCCGCCATGCTTCGAGCAGTGCGTGTTGCAGTGGGTTGACGTCTTGAAACTCGTCGACAAAGAGGTGGGCGAATCGCCAACGCTGTGATGCAGCGAACCCGTCGTCGGAAACGAGGTCGCGATGACAGACGCGCAACATGTCGTCGAAATCGATGAGGCGCTTCTGGCGACGCTGGTCCTCGTAACGGGCATAGACCGCTGCGGTGGCTTCGTAAGAGATTGGCGGTTTGCGTCCGGCAGCCTTTGCCGCGTCGGGGTAGGCCTCGGGTTCGACCATGCGGGCTTTGGCCCATTCGATCTCGGCGACGAAGTCGATACCGGGCGTGGACTTTTCCGCACCGGTGAGCAAACCAATGACAAACCCCGCCTTGCGAGTCATGAGTTGTGGGGGAGTGATGTTGCGTTCTGCCCAGCGGGTGCGCAACTGCGCGTAGGCAACGGAGTGGAACGTGCCGGCGGCTACTTGTTCACGGAGGCCGAGTGAACGGAGGCGAGCGGTGAGTTCGCCAGCAGCTTTTCGGGTGAATGTGAGAGCGAGAACATGGCGTGGGTCGAGATCGCCAGTGGCGGCGCGATAGGCGATACGGCGAGTGAGGACGCGGGTCTTTCCCGACCCAGCGCCGGCAAGGATGCACAGCGGTGAGGTAGGCGAGGTGACCGCAAGGCGTTGCGCGTTATTCAGGCCGTCGAGAAGGGCGTCGGGTTCCACCCGTCAGACCGTACTCACCGCCAGCGACAGTGCCGGGGGTACGGTTTGGAATGCCGTATCCCGAAGACGAACTGCACTCAACCGAAGAACTCATCCTCGACCTTCACCCGCATTGGTGGTTCTTTGCGAAGTCGGCGGCGATGCTGGCGCTGGCCGTGATCTTGGCCATAGTCACTCTGAGTCGTGGCTGGCCATCATGGATCTCGGTGCCAGTCGCCGTCTTTGTCTTCGCCACGCTCGTGTGGTTCTTGCAGCGCTATATCCGCTGGGTGAGCACCCATTTCGTACTCACGTCTGATCGCGTCATTTTCCGTACGGGAATCATCGCCAAACACGGCATTGAGATCCCTCTGGAACGAATCAACACGATCTTCTTTCATCAGCGCATCTTCGAACGCATGCTTGGCCTGGGCGATCTCGATATCGAATCGGCCTCAAAGGACGGCGCACAGCGATTCGAAGACATCCGTAACCCCAGCGCGGTGCAGAACGAGATCTACAAACAGATGGAAGCGAATCAGATCAAGGCCGCCGATCGAATTTCAGGTGGCATCAATCGTGCTCAGGGAGCAGCTGGGTCCGAATCCATCCCCGATCAGATCGCGAAACTCAGTGCCTTGCGCGACCAGGGCGTGTTGACCGAAGACGAGTTCCAAATGAAGAAGCAGGAACTACTCGGTCGCATGTAGGTCGTCGGCGCTTAGTCCTCGACGCGCCGCGCACCATCGGAGGGTCGAACAATCCAGCCCCGACCGCTGATCGCATTCGGGTTGTCGACAGCTCCGCGCTCGCACAGAGCAACGACGCATCCGCCGAATCCGGCACCAGTGAGTCGAGCCCCGAAAACTCCGGGCAGTGCCACGAGTTGGTCCACGAGTTCGTCAAGAACTGGTGTGGAGACGTCGAAGTCATCGCGTAGCGACGCGTGGCTCTCGATCATTAATTGACCAACGTGAATCGGATCATTCGACTGAAGAGCGATCGACGCCTGTCGGACGCGTTCGCATTCGGTTGATACGTGACGAGCTCGTCGAACGAACTCGCCATGAAGCGTTGCAATATCGCGAGCGGACGCAGTGGCCAGTGGACCAATTTGTTCTGCCGCAAGTTCGCACGATGCTCGTCGTTCTGCATAGGCGGAGTCGGCGAGTTGACGTTCCTGTCCCGAATGGACGATCCAGATGTCGAGGTCTTCAGGGAATGCGATGTGTTCGATTGCATTGTCAGCGAAGTCGACAACCATCGCGTGGCCAGCGCGGCCGAACACGATGCTCAGTTGATCAAGAAGTCCGCATGGCACCCCGACGGCACGCAGTTCGGCGCGCTGACCGAGCAGCGCGAGGTCCATTGGCGATCCTGAAAATCCCAACGCCAGCGCGAGGGCGATCTCGAAGGCGGCGCTTGAGGACAGCCCGGCGCCAGTGGGGAGTGTGGAACTGATGTCACCGATGAATCCGGTTGTCCAACCACTTTCCTCTACGACTGCTGCGACGTAACGGCCCCAGAAGGGCTCAAGCGATCTGATGTCGATCGATGTCCCGAGATCAAAGGACGCGAGTCCTTCCATAGAGTCCGATCGAAGTTCGATCAGTTCATGGTTTTGTCGGCCGTGAATCGTGATGCCGAGGTCGATGGCACAGGGCAGCGCAAGACCGCCGGCGTAGTCGGTGTGGTCGCCGATGAGGTTGACCCTCCCGGGAGCGAACACCGTGGTTTCGGTCATTGTCATTTCGCGGCGCGTAGTTGTGCGGCCGCTGTCACTGGCTCGATGGGGTTGAACCACACGCCACTGCCAAGTTCGCCAGCCGCTACGAATCGTTGCGTGCCAGATGAGCGAAGCATCGGTGCGATATGTGCATGTAGGCGGAGCGATGTGCGCTCAACGTTGTCGAATGGCCGCTGGTGGAACCACATCATGAACGGCATCGGCGCGTCGAACAACGCGTCGAGACGTCCGATGCAATCAATGAGGAGCGACGCGAGATCGTTGCGCTCGTTGTCGTTCAGCGATGGAAGGTCGGGGACATCGGTTGAAGGAGCAAGCAAAAGCTCGTAGGGCCACGACGCAGCGGGTGGAACCCACGCCGACCACTCGCCGTGGGTAGCGACCATGACTTCGTCTGACGGGACATCGAATGTTTCTTCCGACGCAATGGCATATTCGGTCGTAACAACCGGCGGCACAATGTCGAACGCATAGATCTGTCCGTGAGGGTGAGCAATCGTTGCGCCCACTTCTGGACCTCGGTTTTCGAAAATCAACACGTAGGCAACGTCGTCGCGCGCGCCGAGCGCCGCAGAACGTTCCGCCCAGAGGTCGACGACGCGGCGAGCCTGATCGGGAGTGAGATCAGCGAATGATGCGTTGTGGTCGGAGGTGTACAGAACGATTTCTGCTCGATCGTTTTCGAACGGGGGCCACCGGTTCGGGAAGGCGAGAACCTCGTAATCATCGGGAGCTTCGAGGCCGCCAACGCAGAACGGACAGGACTCAGAAGGAAGGTTGGGCCGACCCTGGCGGGCTGGGACCATCCAAGCTGGCGCTCGGCTGAGTGGGTCGATTCGATAGCCAGCAGCGGCGGCCTGCTCGCCATCGAAGTGTTCGTTCCCGCTCATGGACCGAACGGTAGTCGTGGTCGCTTGACCGCATCCCGGGTGGGGGCGAGGATTCCCCCCATGCGCGCACAGGCCAATGGCATCGAAATCGAATATGAAACCCTCGGCGATCCGGCAGATCCGCCGCTCTTGGTCGTTGCGGGACTGGGTTGCCAACTCAAATGGTGGAGTCCGGATTTCTTGCAGGGTTTCGTCGACCGTGGCTTCTTTGTCATCACCTTCGACAACCGAGACGTTGGCCTGTCGACGAAGATCGATACCCATATCAATCTCATGGAATCTGTTGCTGGGTATCTGCAGGGCAAGCCGATCGAGGCTCCGTATCAACTTTCTGACATGGCTGCAGATGCGTGGGGACTCTGCGATGCGCTTGGTCTCGATCGGGTCAATCTCATTGGTGCCTCGATGGGCGGCATGATCGTTCAGCAGATGGCCATTGATAACCCAGAGCGTGTTGTTTCACTCACGTCAATCATGTCGACCACGGGTGATCCCGATGTCGGCCAACCCACAGCGGAGGCCGTCGGCGTATTGCTCGAGCCGGCGCCGACTGAGCGTGAAGCAAACTTGGCGAAGTCTCTTGAAGCAGGCCGCTTGCTTGCCGGTCCGGTCTATTGCGACGAAGACTGGATTCTTGAGCGCAACACATTGCAGTTCGATCGTTGCTTCCATCCAGAAGGACAGGTGGCGCAATTGCTCGCCATTGTGACCTCACCGCCACGATCCGAACGCCTGCGTGAAATCGATGTTCCTGCTCTTGTTGTTCACGGAACCATTGACCCGTTGGTGACATTCAGCGGCGGCGAACGCACCGCTGAGTCTTTGCGGGGCAGCGAGTTTCTTGTTCTTGAAGACATGGGCCACGATGTGCCCCGTCAGTACTGGGCCACCATCATTGAGCACGTCACTGCGCTCGCCGCTCGGGCCAACGCGTAACCACTTTTCTTTCCACCTTTAGGAGCACAGTTATGGGACCTCTCGCGGGTGTTCGCATCGTTGAGATTGCAGGAATCGGGCCAGGGCCGTTCGCGGCGATGATGCTGGCCGATATGGGTGCCGACATCATTCGCGTCGATCGTGCCGGGCAGGTGTACGGCGGCGATCCCGCAACTCCGCCGAAGGACGTCATGAACCGGGGACGTCGGTCCATCGGTGTCGATCTCAAGAACCCCGAGGGCGTTGAGACGGTGCTTGGTCTTGTTGAGAAGGCAGATGCGCTTATTGAAGGTTTTCGTCCCGGCGTGACCGAACGTCTCGGCATTGGTCCCGATGCGTGTTTGGCTCGAAATCCGAAACTTGTCTACGGGCGCATGACGGGCTGGGGCCAAGACGGTCCGATGGCGCAAATGGCCGGCCATGACATGAACTACATCGCCATTGGTGGCGCGCTTGGGGCCATTGGTCGTCCCGATGAACGTCCGCAGCCTCCGCTCAATCTTGTTGGCGATTTTGGTGGCGGCGGCATGCTGCTTGCGTTTGGCATTGCGTGCGGAATCATCGAAGCGCGTTTGTCGGGTAAGGGCCAGGTTGTCGACGCCGCGATGGTCGATGGCACTGCAGTGCTCACAACCTTCATGCACGGGTTTATGGCAATGGGTCTCTGGAGCGATGAGCGTGGCGTCAACATGCTCGATACAGGTGCTCACTACTACGAGGTCTACGAATGTTCGGACGGCAAGTTTCTTTCCGTTGGTGCAATCGAACCGCAGTTCTATGCCGAACTTCTTGAGAAGACTGGTCTGGCTGGTGACGAGGAATTCGCAAAGCAGAACGATCGCTCGATGTGGCCGCATTTGAAGGAACGACTTGCTGCAGTCATTGCTACAAAGACACGTGATGAATGGGCGGCCATCTTTGACGGTTCAGATGCGTGTGTCGCTCCGATCCTTTCGCTTGTCGAATCAACGACGAACGCGCACACCGTTGCGCGCAAGACCTTCGTTGAGAACGCGGGCGTAGTGCAGCCTGCGCCGGCACCGCGTTTCTCGCGCACCGAAGCCAGCATCCAGCGCCCGCCTTCGCATCCCGGCCAACACACCGATGAGGTGCTGAAGGAATGGGGAGTTGCTGACGACGCTCGATTGGCGGCACTCCGAGCCGAAGGGGCAATCGCCTAATGGCAACGCTTGTTTGTTTCCACGCTCACCCTGACGATGAGGCGATCGCCACAGGCGGGTTGATGACGCTTGCGAAGCGAGATGGTCACGAGGTTGTTCTCGTTTTGGCCACTCGCGGCGAACAAGGTGAACCGCAGCCCGGCGTTCTGAACGATGGAGAGCCACTGTGGGAGCGCCGTGTTGTCGAAACTCATCAGGCCGCTGAGATCATGGATCTCGATCGTGTTGAGTTCCTTGGTTATGAAGACAGCGGAATGATTGGTGAACCCACCAATGAGAACCCGTTGTGTTTCTGGCAGGCAGATGTCGAAGAGGCCTCACAGCGTCTCGCTGCGATTTTGCGAGAGGTCGATGCCGACGTTCTCACTATTTACGACTCACACGGCGGTTACGGCCACCCTGATCACATCCAGGTGCATCGCGTGGGTAAGCGCGCTGCTGAAATCGCGGGCATCGATCGTGTCTTCCAATCAACGATGAATCGCGATCGCATCATGAAACAGATGGCAGAGAATGCGTCGATCTTCGAAAATGACGTTGAAGGCGAACTCGAGGGCGAGACTGTTGAACAGATGCGTAAACGCGCAGAAGCAGCCGACCGCGGCGAATTCGGTTCGCCTGAAACGGTCATCACTCACGCAGTTGATGTCGCTGACGTTGTCGATGTGAAGAAAGCCGCTATGGCTGCACATCGCAGTCAGATCGGACCCGATTCCTTCTTCTTCAAAATGCCGGAAGCGGTTTTTGTAGCTGCATTTGGCACCGAATGGTTTATTGCGCTTGAGAGCAGCCGCGCCGAGGGCGAACCGTTCGGCACATCACTTTTCGTCTGAGCAATCAGTCGTTGAAGTCGAACTGCACAACGGTGCGTGAATCGAGATACGGAGCGATGTGCGTCTGAATGATTCGGGCGTGTTCGTCGTTGTCGCGATAGACGAGGTAGCCCTCTGCGTTGTCGAACTCGGCAACGACAGCGAACTCGTAGTTCCCCTCGTTGATTCCAGCATCGCTGCCAAAGGAGTAGCGCCGAAGTTCGGGAAGCAACGCGGGTAAGCCGGAAAGTGCCTCTTCGAGGGCGGCAACGTGTTCAGGCGAGGACTGGGAGTTCCAACGAAAGTTCACAACGTGACGAAACATGGCGCCACGCTACCGCTGCGCTCGAAGGTCGGGCGGTGCGTTACTGGTTTGGTTCGAGTCCGTCTTCGGGCATGAGACTACTGAGGTCGCCGCCGCCACGAAAGACGTGTCGATTCTGATCTGATCGCACAACGAGTGCATCGCCAGAAAGGGTCCGACTTTCGACAACGTCAACCATCTCCAAGAACACTGGTTCTTGTGGGAATGGGTCCATCAAGAGCGTGAAGGCGACGCACTCCCAATCGAGGCGATCAGTTTCGGGTCGACGCACGACGACAAGGTCGGCGGAGAGCAACGGCACTTCCTCGCCGTTCACGGTCATCGACTCGAGCGTGACGTTGATCGATTTCATGTCAGGCAATGGTCGTAAGAATCTCGACGCCAGTGCCGGTCACCACAATCGTGTGCTCGAACTGTGCGGTTCGACTGCCGTCGGCGGTGACTGCCGTCCAGTCGTCATCCCAAATCTTGTGCTGGCCCGTGCCCATCGAAATCATCGGTTCGATCGTGAAGACCATGCCCGGTTCCATGATCGTGGTCATACGGGGCTCGTAATAGTGAGGAATCTGCAGGTCGGTGTGAAATTGCTCGCCGATTCCGTGCCCTACAAATGCGCGCACAACGTCATAACCGTTGGCGACGGCGTGCGTTTCAATGGCACGACCGATGTCGGAAAACGGTCGACCGGGCGCAACAGCAGCGATGCCGCGATCAAGACACTGCCGAGTGACGTCAATGAGGCGCTTCGAGGCGTCGTCAACATTTCCGACGCAATAGGTGGCGTTGGTATCGCCGTGGACGCCATCGAGCCAGATGGTGACGTCGAGATTCACGATGTCGCCATCGCGTAGTGGCCGGTCATCGGGGATGCCGTGACAAATAACTTCGTTTACCGATGTGCAGAGCGATTTCGGATAGCCCCGGTAATTGAGTGTGCTCGGGTAACCGCCGCGATCGATATAGGCCTGATGTACGACAGCATCGATTTCATCGGTGGTCACGCCAGGGGCAATGACTGCCGCACCAATGTCGAGAACCTCGGCGGCAGCGTGGCCGGCTCGACGCATGCGCTCGATGAAGGCAGCGTCTTTGATGCGCTCCTCGGGTCGACGAGTGACGTTTCCGGTCTCGGCGTACTCGGGGCGGGGGATTTCGGCCGGCACGGCGCGCAGTGGGCTTATAAGCCCCGGTTGGAGTTGTTCCTTGGCGTCGCGGTGGCAGCGCTTGAATTTCTGCCCACTGCCACACCAACACGGATCGTTTGCCTTCAGCACAGGCCGAGTCTACGGGCGTCGTGGACTGGCGCGACCGGCCCGGGGCGGCAACCATGACTACCCATGTCGATACTTCGCATCAATGCCATCACCGTTCCGGCCCAGGCCGGCGACGAACTCGCTCATCGATTCGCTGCCCGTGCTGGCGCAGTCGATGGCGCCGACGGCTTCGAGGGTTTCGAACTACTCAAGCCCACCGATGGCCGTGATCAATGGCTGGTCATCACTCGCTGGCGTGACGAAGACGCATTCACTGCGTGGGTCGCCTCGCCGGCATTCGCCGACGGTCACCGCGGCACCGAAGGCGCTCCAGCTGCAGCGGGACACCCTGGCGGGCATCCCGGCGGTCACCCCGGTGCTGCTGGTGGTGGCGAGCGGCCGGTTGGCCTGGGTGCGGAAATTTGGGCCTACGAGCCTGTCATCTCCGTCGATCCGTCAAAGTAACGCGAGAATCTCCCGATGCTTCGAAGCATTCATGAGTCCTTTTCGTGGTTCGTCATCATCGGCAATGCTCTTGCCGGTAGTTGGGCGTTAGCGGCCAACTGGATTCAGCCACTTCGCACGCGCGCACTTTGGTGGTTCATCGTCATTGTTGAATTGAGCATCTTTGTGCAGGTCGGCATGGGTGTTGGCATGGTCGCGGGCCAGGGAATCAAGGCGCCGAAGTTCCACATGTTCTATGGCTTTATCGCCATCATCGTTGTCGGCCTCATCTACAGCTACCGCCATCAGATGTCACAGAAGAAGTACCTGCTGTACGGCCTGGGCGGCTTGTTCCTGATGGGTCTCGGTATTCGCGCCATGCTTGTCGGCGCAGTCAGCTGAGTTTCAGTTCGTCTGTTCTTTTTGCAGATGCCATTGCACTTCAATCACTTGACCAAGTCGAAGTGGACCTGACGCAATCACGTTCGTCCAGATAAATGCTTGATCCATGTTCGTGGCAATTGCATCGGGC
>CAIKHC010000326.1 GCA_903827085.1 uncultured Candidatus Nemicrothrix sp.
GGCCTCGGTATGACCAGCGCGCTTCAGCACACCGCCATCGGCGTAGCGAAGAGGAAAGATATGCCCGGGACGGGCCAGATCTCCGGGGCGCGTTGCCGGATTGATGAGCGCCTGAATCGTTGCGGCACGGTCAGCGGCCGAGATGCCGGTTGAAGTGTCGTGGCGGTAATCGACTGAATACGTGAATGCCGTGCGCTGAGCTTCGGTGTTGTCGCGCACCATGAGGGGAACTTCGAGTTCGTCGAGTCGTTCGCCGGTGAGAGGCGTACAAATCACGCCTGAGGTGTGCCGAACGAAGAACGCAATTTTCTCGGCCGTCGCTGATTCGGCCGCCATGATGAGGTCGCCTTCGTTCTCGCGGTCTTCGTCGTCGACAACGACAACAATTTCACCGCGCGCGATCGCGGCGACTGCATCGGGGATAGTCGCGAAGTGCTCGGACCAATCGGAACGTTCCTGTGTGGACATCAGTCCTCCTCGGACCGGGTGAGAGAAGCAAGCTGCGCCTCGATGAGACGCTCGGTGTATTTGGCCATGACATCGACCTCGAGATTGACCGGAGACCCGGGACCTTTGTGTCCCAGGGTGGTAACGGCCGAGGTATGAGGGATCACCGCAACAGTGAAACCATCGTCGAGCGGTTTGACGACGGTGAGCGAAATGCCGTCGACAGTGATCGAACCTTTTTCGACGACGTAGCGAAGAAGATTTGATGGCATGCGTATCTGGAGATCAGGTACACCCTCCACAACTTCACCGACAGCGTCGACATGACCCTGCACGAGATGACCACCAAGTCGATCTTCAAGACGAACGGGGCGCTCGAGATTGACGGGGTCACCCGCCGAAAGTGCTCCGAGATTGGTGCGGTTGAAGGTCTCGTCGCTGACATCGGCTTCCCACCATCCGGCCGAAGCATCGAACGCAACAATCGTGAGACAGCAGCCGTTCACCGCAGTGGAATCGCCGATCGACGCACCCTCGATCACCGTCGAACAGTTGATGCGAAGACGCGAGCCATCACGAGATGCCACGGTTCCGAGTTCTTCAACAATTCCGGTGAACATATTCAGGCCTCGATCTCGAGACGAAGATCGTCCCCCACCCGAGCCACGTCCACAATTCGACCTCGCCAGAGCTGGCCAATCGTGGGAACTCCCGGCCCAGAGAACAACCCAACAGCGTCATCCCCACCGAAAAAGGCCGGTGCCACATAGACCACGTACCGATCCACCAAACCCGCCTCGTGGAATGCCTTGGCCACCGTGGCCCCGCCCTCAACCATGACCTGGAGTACTCCCCGATCGCCTAAATCTTCGAGAATCGCAGAGAGTTCGCCCGAGAGTTCGAGGCAGGGTTGGATCGCCGCATCGGCAGGGGCCGACCCCAAAACCACACGTAGAGGTTCGGTGTCGCCCGAACCCTGTTCCGCATGTGGAAGGCGAACCGTGAGCATTGGGTTATCGGATCGGACTGTGCCAGCACCAACAATGATCGCGTCGCTGTCAGCACGGAGCCGGTGTGCATCGAGTCGCGCCTCGTCGCCGGTGATCCACTGCGAACTGCCGTCGGGGGCAGCGGTGCGACCATCGAGGGTGGCGGCAAGTTTCAGCACAACGAAAGGTCGACCAGTCGCACGGTGGTGAAGATACGGAGCCAGTTGGCGAGAGACCTCTTCGGAGCAGCAACCAATCTCAACTTCGATTCCCGCTGAACGGAGGCGTGCGATGCCCTGACCAGAAACATTTGAATCGGGATCGGCGACACCAATGACAACGCGAGCAACTCCAGCGGCAATCACTGCTTCAGCACACGGCGGCGTAAGGCCATGGTGGGAACAAGGCTCGAGAGTCACATACAGCGTCGACCCCTTGGCCGCATCGCCCGCAGCAGTAAGCGCCATGACTTCGGCGTGATCACCGGTGCGACCGTCGGTAGCGCCTTCGAAGCCCGCATGGTCAGGGCGCTCAGCAGGAACAACCACTGCTCCGACCCATGGACGTGGCGCGACACGGCGTCGAACCTTGGCCGCGGCGCTTATCGCCTGGCCCATACGGGCCTCGTCAGTTGGGGTGATGGCGATAGATGTTGATCGTACCGGTTGCGACCAACAGCAGTTCAGTCCACAACCCGGTTGGCAACGGTATGTGCCGGAAAATCAGTCCCCAGCGAGAAGTCGGATTGCATGCGGAATGACGTCGAGAACGGCCTCGAGACATTCAATTGTTCCTGCGGTGGAACCGGGGGTATTGAGAATGAGTGCCTGGCCTCGGGTGCCAGCCGCGCCACGCGACAAGCGACCAAGTGGGTTCACACCCCGCATCGCTTCTGCGAGACCCGGCGCTTCACGATCGAGCACCATCTTCGTTCCTTCAGGTGAAAGGTCGCGGGGACCGAACCCGGTGCCGCCCGTAGAGATAATGAGTCCGTTAAATCGTTCGGACATTTCAAAGATTGCTTCGCCAACGGTCTGAATGCCATCGGCAACGACACGGTGTTCGACAACTTCGAAACCTTCAGCTGTAAGGCGTTCCACGAGAGCGCGACCACTTTTGTCGTCGCGAGTTCCGGCTACCACTCCATCGGAAACAGTCAGGA
>CAIKHC010000327.1 GCA_903827085.1 uncultured Candidatus Nemicrothrix sp.
CGTCGTACCCGCCCTTGATTGCTTCTTCATCGAAAAGATGACGTTTCGAAAGTCCGCAAGCAGAACACGGCACTCGCTTCGCTGCTCGTGATCCGTTGGGAATGTCGAAGCCGAACGCTGAAGGCACATCGACTTCAACCAAATGGAGATCTCGAGTCCGGGCATAGGCGCGGGCGTACTCCAACGAAGTATCGCTGTACTCCCCAATTCCTAAACCGATGTACAGGCCGTCAACCTGGTACCCAAGGTCCAGCAGTAAGTCCCAGATTGCTAACGAATCCTTGCCACCCGATACAGCAACGAGGATTTTGTCTTCCGGGGTGAACATCTCAAATTCATCGATTGCCTTCCGAACCTGACGTTGGCACTGCTCAATGAAATGCTCGGCGCAAAAATTCGAGTTGTGGCGGCGGATGTCGATGATCGCGGGTCCCCGACAGGTCACACATTTCATGACGCGCCTCCAGAAATCACCGGACGAATTTCGATGCTGTCATCGTCGGACAGGCTCTCGTCTCCAGGAACAAGTTCGCCATCCCGGACGACAAGGACCGCTTCTCGATTGAGGTCGAGGCGGGCCAAGAGATTGATGATGGTGATCGGTCCCTCGATCTCGAGTTCGCGTCGTGGGTTATGCAGTCGTACCTTCACCTGCACATAATCGCAGGGTTGAGGGCAAAACTCCTAGGCGCGTTTCGCAAGACGTTCAGCCTTGCGGATCGATCGTTTCTCAGCCTTGCGCGTCTTCCTCCGTTTACGGCGGGTGGGAAGGGGCGGTTCGTTACGCAGGACAATGGTTTCGCCGACCTCAAGCCTGCTCCGATAGACGACCTTGGGCTCTGGTCGCAGTGCCCATTGGAGCCCCCGAACAGTCCACGCCGCTATTCCGAGGAGCAGCCAGGGACGGCTTCCACCGAGGACGCCTTTGGTGAGAGCGCGTCGACGAAGATCAGAGAGCAGGCTCATACTCGGCGAATCTCGACAAACGTTCGACGCTTGCGCCCGCGCCGACTCCCGAGAGCAAACGCGACGACGACAAGGGTGACAGCCACTGCCGCCACGGCGATCGTGGTGTAGCTACGCGCCTCTGACTCGACACCTTCAACTTCCGATTGGATGTCGCGGAATCGCTGCTCGATGTGATCTCGCGTGATTGGTCCGCTGGGGCTCATCGGTTTGCTCCTGGATGTGCGTTTGTCGGCCGAGTGCCAACTGTGCCCTTCCCGATCCGAGAGATCGCAAGTGCGACGAGGCCTCCGAACACGAGGGCAACTATCAGGTAGGGCACCCATGACCAGAAACCGGCAAAGACATCGCCGGTTTGAGTCTGAAGTGCACGCAACCCTGAGAGGCCAAGCAAGAAGACTCCGAGGGTGATCACGATCATTCCCCCGACACCGAAAGCCAAGTAGCGACCGATGTTGCGGAGTGGATCAATCGTTTCCTGGCGTGCGTAGGCAACGAGAAGATCCCAAAGATCCTGAACAATCTCAGAAAGTGATTTTGATGACGCCACAGATAATCCTTCGCGAGTTCTGAACTGAAGGTCCGCCGGGTTGCCGGCTTCGAACAGCGACAAGTATCCCACCCATTTGGATTCCCCGGGAGCAGACCTCACAACTCGGAACCCCAGTGAGGTTATTGAGAGGCATTGTCCTCGCCATTAAGGGTGTCGATTGCATCGAGAGTCGCTATCTGATCCTCGATAGAGGCCAGTAGGAACCGAAGGCGGGAATCGGGATCGACCGATTTGAGCGCCTGAAGGCGGTCCAAAGGTCCGAGCGGTGACAATGCAGCGAGTTGAAATGAGGCAATCGACGGATCGGGATCGAGGTCTGGACGAGAACTGAGATCGGCGTGATCAATCCCAAGTCGAACC
>CAIKHC010000328.1 GCA_903827085.1 uncultured Candidatus Nemicrothrix sp.
GGGACAGCCGGTAGGGGCTAATGCCAGCGCTGGGGACAGCTCGGTGATGCTTACGTGGGCCGCGCCAACAGCTGATGGCGGAAGTCCCGTTACTGGATACCGGATTGAGCGTTCGCTTGGCGCAGGTGGATGGACTGTTCTTGCAGCATCTGTGGTTGGCACGAGTTACCAAGTATCGGGACTCACCAACGGAACGGCTGAGCAGTTCCGCATCACAGCGTTGAATAACGCAGGTTCCGGACTCTCAGTTTCAACTTCGTCGGTGACACCGCGTTCGATCCCAGGTGCGCCGACAAGTTTGAGCGCGACGCTCGGAAATGGTTCTGCAACCATCGCATGGACGGCCCCGTCAACCGATGGCGGTTCGGTAATTACGGGTTACATCGTTGAGCGTTCCAATGACGGTGGGCTCAGCTGGACTGGTGCGGGTTCAACTGCAACCACGTCATTCGTTGTGTCGGGTCTCTCCAACGGCACGACGTATGCCTTCCGAGTGCGCGCAGTGAACGTTGCCGGACAAGGTGTCGCGAGTTCAGCGACATCGGTGACGCCGTCGACGGTTCCGGGAGCGCCGTTGAACCCGGTCGCAACGGCGGGTGATGGCTCTGTCACCATCGTCTGGGCTGCTCCGGCGACCGACGGAGGCTTGGCAGTATCGAGTTACATCGTTGAGCAGTCGAGCGATGGTGGTATCTCGTGGCAGACCGTGGCGACCACTGCAGATCGTTCTGCAGTTATCACCGGTTTGGCGAACGGCTCGGTCTATCGGTTCCGTATCTCTGCTCGCAACGCAGCGGGCACAGGTTCGTCGGTGTCACTTTCTGGAGCCATTGCTCCTCGCACCCCGCCGACTGCTCCGGTCAATCTCAGCGTTGTTGCCTCGGATGGAAATGCTGCACTTGTCTGGGCAGTCCCGACATCTGATGGTGGTGCACAGGTGACGTCGTACATCGTGGAACGTTCAACCGATGGTGGCCTTACTTGGGTAACCGCTGGGACAACTTCGACTACCGGCACCGTGTTGTCGGGTCTCACGAATGGCACGGCCTATTCGTTCCGTGTCATCGCAGTGAACTCCGCCGGGGCTGGTGCGCCGAGTTCGCCGGTGACTGCAGTTCCGGCGGCAGTGCCGGGTGCACCGACATCTCTCGTGCTCACATCTGGTGATGCGCAGATCGCAGTCGCGTGGTCGGCACCCGCCAGTGACGGCGGCGCATCAATTAGTTCCTACCGGGTCGAGATCTCTTCGGACGGTGGAACGAACTGGGTGATCGTTGCGTCTGCGGTGACAACACAGAACTTCCTTGTTGTCGGTCTCACGAACGGAACGCCGTATCGATTCCGCGTGACTGCGACGAACTTGATTGGCGCTGGTGCATCTGCAACTTCGTCAGTCTCGGCAACGCCGGTGACGACGTCTTCGGCGCCGACAAATCTTGTTGCTCTTTCCGGCAATGGTCAGGTATCGCTGACGTGGGTTGCACCGGTATCGAACGGTGGAGCGAACATCACGAGTTATGTCATCGAACTTTCCCGTGATGGCGGACGTACGTGGCAGAACGGCCCCTCCGCACCGACGCCTTCGGCGACGGTCACTGGGCTGACGAATGGCATCGCCTATGTGTTCCGAGCTCGTGCGATTAACGCGGCTGGTACTGGTGCGGCAAGCGTGTGGGTGACGGCAGCTCCGGTTGCGCCGCCCACAGTCCCGGCAGCGTTGACCACGCAAAGTGCTCCAGGTCAGGTCACTGTGCAGTGGGCCTCGCCGGACGATGACGGTGGCACAGCGATCGTCGGTTATCGACTCGAGCAATCGTTGAACGGTTCAACATGGAGCGACACGATCCAGCTTGGACCCGACGTCTTCACGCTTGCTCCATCGAGCCGTTTGATGTCGATGTCGTCGATTGCGTCGGGCATCGACCAAGAGGGAGATTCGCCACAGTTGACATCGCTCGGCACGAATTATGTGGTGGCAGGACTGTTGTCGCCATCTGGTTCGGGTCTCGTCGACGCAACCTCGCTGACGATTACAGGCCTGCAGCCAGGAACGCGTTACTGGTTCCGAGTGCAGTCCTATTCCGTGGTCGGCGATAGTCCATGGACTGAAGTCGTAGCGTTCGCTGCGAATCCACCGAGTCCTGCGGGAATTCCGACAGTGACGCCGGGTGATGGTTCGGCAACTGTCACATGGACGCCGTCGGCCAACGATGGCGGTAGTCCAGTGACCTACCTGGTTGAGCGCTCGGTCGATGGTGGACTCACGTGGCAGACGGTCGCAACGACTTCGGGCACATCGTTGACCGATGCTCCGCTTATGAACGGCGTTGCTGTTCTCTATCAAGTGACAGCAACGAACGCGGCCGGGTCGGCAGCTCCGTCGGTCTCGGTCTCGGTGACCCCGGAGCCCTCAGTGGTTCCCGATGAACCGGCGACCGCGCCCGGGTCGACGTTGCCCTACACAGGCTCGAACGACGTCGTACCGTTTGTGGCTCTGGGACTGATCCTTCTTCTCCTTGGCGCTGGGGCGAGCATTCTCGCCCGGCGCCGGGAGCAGGGGAGTGTGGCTGCTGCTGAATTGGAACCTTTAGTGGCCGACTAGGGCGAGCGGTGGGAGGGAGATGAGTCGTCCGCCTTGAACCGCACGAGAATTATTCGGATGGGTTATAGTTCGGTGTGGCAATCGCCGTCCTTGTGATCGTCGTTGGGCTCATCGTGGGGGTCACGATCGAGCTACTCCTCTCGAATCGTCAGCGCGCGCGGAGCGGGGTCACATTCGAGATCGATGCCGAGACACTCAAGCCCTCACCACCCCGAACTCCCGAAGCGAGATTCGTTGATGACGGCGAAGGGTTCCGGATTATCGGGCCCGTCGATTATGACGACCCTGGTGCAGCTCCGTGGGAACCGGAAGATTCGCAAGATCCACAAGGGCGGGACACCTTCGACTGAATCGGTCGGTGCGGTTCGCAGTCATTAGGCTGAGCGAACCATGACTCCGATGACCGCGAACGAGTTGCGCCGTGCCTTCACCTCGTTCTTCGAGGCCCGAGGCCACACGATTGTTCCCTCGGCCAGCCTCATCCCACATGATCCCGACCTCCTCTTCACCGTTGCCGGCATGGTCCCGTTCAAGCCGTACTTCCTCGGTGAGCAACAGCCCCCGTTCAATCGGGCCACCACGGTGCAGAAGTGTGTTCGAGCGGGAGGCAAGGATTCCGATCTTGAAGAGGTCGGTCGCGATGCCCGCCACCTTTCGTTCTTCGAAATGCTCGGCAACTTCTCGTTTGGTGACTATTTCAAGGCTGGCGCCATTGAGTACGCCTGGAGCCTGATCACCGAAGGTTTTGGTATGGATCCCGACCGCCTGTGGGTCACGGTGCACCTGAGCGACGA
>CAIKHC010000329.1 GCA_903827085.1 uncultured Candidatus Nemicrothrix sp.
CAGCATCGCTGACATTGAAATCGCCCATTCCGTTGAGGGTGATGAGGGAGTTGTCATTCTCCTCGTCGAAGCCGCAAATGGTGCTCTTCTCCGCGACGGTCTTACCGCTCGCGGTTACAAAGCTGTGATGCGTTCGTTGGACGGATCAGAAGACCGCTGATGGTCGAGGTCCTTGAGATCATTCCGTTCGGCGGCCCCATTGACGCCGTTGCCGTTCCGCCTGGTTCGAAGAGCATCACGAACCGGGCTCTGCTTGCGGCTGCACTTGCGAGCGGAACGAGCACCCTTCATGGAGCACTATTCGCTGACGACACCGAAGCGATGATCGATTGCATTCGGTCGCTCGGTGCAGTCGTGCTGCTTGCCGATAACGAAACCACAGTCTCGGTCACCGGGATTGGCGGCGACCTAAGCGCCTGCGATTCCACGTTGTTTGCGAGGCAGTCGGGAACAACAGCTCGATTTCTCGCTGCCGTTCTCGCATTGGGCGAAACACCCCTGCGGCTAGACGCCGACGAGGCGATGCGGCGACGGCCGATGAACGATGTTTTTACTGCCATTGAACATTTAGGCGTGAAGGTGTCGTTCGAACAGGTCGACGGCCACTTGCCTGCGATAGTCGAGGGCCCGATTGGGCGGCACGGGGAGATGCCGTTGATCTCTATCGACGCATCGGTTTCTAGTCAGTTCACCTCTGGGCTGTTGCTGGCCGCTCCGTGTATGCCTGAAGGGTTGCAGATCACTATCGCCGGGGACGTCGTTTCGCGCCCGTATCTCGATATGACCATTGCGGTGATGGCTTCGTTCGGCGCAGTTGTCGAGCAGTCCGATGACCGCACGTTCGTTGTAGCGCCCGGTGGTTACCTCGCTCGGGACTACGACATAGAGCCCGATGCGTCTGCAGCGTCCTATTTCTTCGCTGCGGCTGCGATTACTGGCGGAACTGTGCGCGTTGATGGGCTGGGTGCTCACTCTCTACAAGGCGACGTTCGCTTTGTCGAAGTACTCGCCGACATGGGTGCCGAGGTCGCGGTTAACGAATCGTCGATCACGGTCACCGGGGCAGCTCTCCATGGCGTGACCGCCGATTTCAGCCAGATCTCCGATACGGCTCAGACTGCCGCAGCAGTTGCAGTATTTGCCGACGGTCCGACAACCATTTCCGGTATTGGTTTCATTCGCAATAAGGAGACCAACCGGATCGCTGCGGTTGTTTCAGAACTCCGTCGGCTGGGTATCGATGCAACTGAGGATGACGATGGATTCACGGTGATCCCCTGTCCGACTCATGTCGCGACCATTGAGACATACGACGATCATCGAATGGCGATGAGCATGGCCTTGATTGGATACGCGAATGCGGGCGTCTCGATCTCGGATCCAAACTGCGTACGGAAAACATTTCCGACATACTTCGAAGAGATGGAACGACTTCGCCCTGGAGGCTTGAAGTGACCGAACAACCATTGGTGATAGCGATTGACGGTCCAGCCGGATCAGGGAAGTCGACCGTTGCAAAGGCCGTCGCAATTCGTCTGGGTCTGGAGTATCTCGACACCGGTGCGATGTATCGCTCCGTCGCCTTTGCTGCTTTACGTGGTGGTGTTGATCCTGAGGATGCCGAGGTCATCGGGAATCTGTCCCGCAATATCGAACTTGAGATTGCTCCGTCTGGCTCGGTAGTTGTTGATGGTGTCGATGCAACCATCGAGATTCGAGGACCCGAGGTCACTCGGGCCGTGAGCATCGTGGCCGCAAACCCAACCGTTCGCACCGAGATGCGGGCACGACAACGTCAATGGGTAGCTAAACGCGGTGGTGGCGTGATGGAAGGGCGCGACATCGGCACCGTTGTCTTTCCCGACGCGAAACTCAAGGTGTATCTCGACGCAAGTCCTGAGGTTCGAGCTGCTCGACGCTCGAAGGAAGTCTCCGATCTTTCGTACGAGACCGTTGCGACCGATCTTGCTCGGCGCGATGCCCTCGATCAGAACCGAACCCACGATCCATTGCGCACCGCCGATGATGCAATTGTCATCGATACGAGCGATCTTTCGGTCGATCAGATCGTCGACGCCATCATGGAGCACCTGACGTGAGTCGTCGCGAGATCTACATCCCCGAAGGCCATAACAACGGGGAAGTTCTGACTCTTGCGCAGAAAGCGATGCACCACACGGTGCGACTCATCCTCGAGATTATTACCCGCCTCTATTTTCGGCTCGAGGTACATGGTCGCGAGAACATTCCGAAGCGGGGACCATTCATCGTTTCGCCGATTCACAGGTCATATCTCGATACACCTGTTATCGGTGCGGCGATTTGGCGATTGATGCGCTACATGGGCGCAGAAAAAATGTGGACAAACAAGCAACTTGGCTGGTTCCTGACGGCCATGGGCGGATTCCCCGTTCAACGTGGCGCGGCGGATCGTGATGCTCTGAAGGCTGCCTTGAGCGTCGTCGAAAGGGGAGAGCCCCTGGTGATGTTCCCCGAAGGCACCCGCCAGTCCGGTCCTCTCGTTCACGAGATGTTTGATGGCCCGGCCTATGTCGCCTGTCGAACCGGTGTGTCAATTATCCCGGTTGGTATCGGTGGAACTGAACGAGCCATGCCGAAGGGCAAAAAATTCATCCGCCCGGTGAAAATGGTGGTTGTGATCGGCGAGGCGATCGCACCGCCACCTAAGAAGGAGAGCGGTCGAGTGTCTCGGAACGGAGTTCGTGACATGACAACTCTCATCGGGGAGAGGATCCAAGATCTTTTCGACGAAGCGCAATTACGAGCAGGCTCACCAAATCAACATTGAGTGAGCGAAAGTTCAAAGTGACATGTCGCCGGTGAGTTTGCGAACCAGTGGTTCGAAATG
>CAIKHC010000330.1 GCA_903827085.1 uncultured Candidatus Nemicrothrix sp.
ACTCGAGCATCGTGAACTCGGGATTGTGGCGGGTGTCGATCCCCTCGTTGCGAAAGACGCGACCAATTTCGAAGACCCTGTCGAGTCCACCTACGAGAAGACGCTTCAACGGAAGTTCAAGGGCGATGCGCAAGTAAGTATCGAGTGTCAGAGCGTTGTAATGCGTTATAAATGGCCGTGCGGTGGCTCCGCCCTGCTGCAGGTTCAAAATTGGCGTTTCAACTTCGAGGTAGCCGCGTTCACGCAGCACGCTTCGAATCGCGTCAACGGCAGCGAAGCGAGTTTCAAACACCCTTCGAGCATCTGGGTTCACCGTGAGGTCGACGTAACGCTGGCGATAACGCGCATCGACGTCGGCGAGGCCCTTCCACTTATCAGGAAGTGGACGTAACGCTTTACTTAACAGAACCCAATCGGAAACCTTGACCGAGAGCTCACCCTTTTTGGTGGCCATGATCTCGCCCTCGACCCCGACCCAGTCGCCGCGATCAAGTTGATTGAACTCGCCGAAGAATTCTTTACCTAAGACTCCGGCCGAAACGAACAACTGGATTTCGCCCGATCGATCCCGTAGCTGCCCAAAGGTGAGCCGACCTTGCTCTCGTTTGAGCATGAGTCGCCCGGCGAGGCGCACGATGACGCCGGTCTCGGTGCCGGCTTCGATGGTCCCCCACTCTTCTCGAACAGGGCCAATATCGGAGGATCGCTCAAATCGATAGGGGTACGGGTCGACTCCCGACGCGCGTAACTGGCCGACTCGCTCGAGACGTTGGGCACGAATAGAGGCCCGCTCCTCTGAGGATGCCTCAAGGTCTTCAGGACTATCGAGCGGTTCTGAGGAGGACTCTGCTGCGTTCTCGTCTGACATCAGTCTTCCTGGAGTTCTCGGGGGTTACGGGGCGGGATGCCAGTGTGGCACCCCGCTCGTATTTGGTCGGGCTGGCGGGATTCGAACCCACGACCTTCGGTCCCCCAGACCGACGCGCTAACCAAGCTGCGCCACAGCCCGTGGAAGGAACACCTTAGCGAGAAGGGGTGATTTGACCGAATCGGCCGGCGGTCGTCAGGTAACGATCGGGAGCGAAACGGCGGGCTCGCCACCAGTACTCCGTCGTGGTTCCGGGCCAAATTGTGTCGACTCGGCCATCTTCTCGGAGGTACCAACTTGAGCAGCCCGAGGCCCACACCGTGGTGGCGACCCTTCGCTGCAACTCGGCGTAGGAGGCATCTTCGACTTCTCTTCGAAGTTCGATTGTGGCCACTGATTCGTTTCGCATGTACCGGAGAGCGCGACCGATCTGCTGTAGTTGGACCTCGATCATGAAGACGATGGAATTATGTCCGAGCCCTGTCCCGGGTCCGGCGAGGAACCACAGGTTCGGGAATCCTGACACCGTGATCCCAAAATCCGTCGAGGCGCCATCTGCCCAATGGTCTGCCAGATTCACACCGTTTCGGCCAAAGATGGTCAGCGGCGACGGAAAATCTGACACCGCAAAACCTGTGGCGAGGACAAGTACATCAAGTTCGTGATGGTGACCATCGGACGTGGTGACACCGGTCGGATCGACCTTTTCAATTGACGACGTAACAATCTCCACGTTTGGCTTTGCCAACGCTGAGTACCAGTCATTCGATATCAAAAGCCGTTTGCAACCCGGTTTGAATGTCGGAAGTAGCGCCGCGGCTGCTCCTTGATCAGGGAACGATGCATCGATCAACGTCTTTGTCTCATCTTTAATGCGCGCCGTCATCGCTTTCGAAATTTTGCCGCTACCGAGAAACGCCAAGGAGAGAAACTCTTGACGGGCGTAGATGCGCCACCGATGTAGCCGCTGCAAAAAAGGCAACGCCCGGTAAAGCTGTCGACGCCACGAAGGAGCCGGACGATCATCACGAGGTAGCACCCACGGTGGGGTCCTCTGGAAGACATCGAGGTGATCGACATCATCTGCG
>CAIKHC010000331.1 GCA_903827085.1 uncultured Candidatus Nemicrothrix sp.
ATGAGATAGTGCGCAACGAGCGCGGTTGTTTGCGAAGTCCAGGCTGATGTCGCCGACAGTGCAGCGGCGCCGGTGTCAAGAAAGACGTCGAGCAACGTACGTCGTTCTCGAGCCCCCAAACTCTCAAGTCCCTGATCGGTGCCGGGAACGAGACGAGCCCGTGGTTGCAACAAACCTGCGAGCAATGCTTCGGGATCAAGGTACGTATCGTCTTGCGCACGAACGCCAAAATGGAATGGGCCGCCGGCAATGCCGATGACATCACCAGCACGTACCTGATCGCCCGCAGCGACTGTGAGTGAAGCAAGGAACGAAGAACTCGTACGCAATCCATCGGCGTGTTCGATCGTGACGTGGAGAGCACCACCCACTTCTCCGGCAAAGATCACGCGCCCATCGGCTGATGCTCCGACCTGCGCACCAGCGCTCGTGCCGTAATCGATGCCTCGATTGCCAGCCATCCATGGTTTCGGAGGTGGACGAAAGCGATCAACTATTTCCGCGTCGCTTGGGGGCTGGTACTCAACCGGGGTTGATGCAGCGCGCGCACTTGGCGCGTTGGTCCAAATCAAGGCCGTCGAGATCTGGACAAGCACCAGAAGGATGCAAAGCCCGCGGACGAAAGAATGCGCATGGAGAAATGCAGAGAGTGACCGCACGTCGGTCCTTCCGGTACGTAGTTGTCACCGGGGAAGGAGTGCGAGGGGTGCTTGTACTAGGCGCGGGGATGGGTTGAATCGACCACTGTGCGCAATCGTTCTTTACTCACGTGGGTGTAGTGCTGTGTGGTGGAGAGATCGGAATGCCCGAGCAATTCCTGCACCGCACGAAGATCGGCGCCGCCGTCGAGAAGATGAGTCGCAAATGTGTGCCGCAACGCGTGAGGGTGAGTTGGCGATGGCGCTCGGCGGTCGAGAAGTCGACGGACATCGCGCGTACCGAGACGGGTTCCCTTGCGATTAAGGAACACCGCATCGGAGGGGGATGCGGCCGTTGCCATTACCCGCCGACCATGACCGAGCCATTGTTCAAGTGCTTCGACGGCAGGCGCACTGAGGGGAACGACACGTTGCTTTGATCCCTTTCCCCAGACAACGACTCGACGGCGAGCGAGATCGAGATCTTCAGGACGCAAACCGCACACCTCGGAAACACGAAGGCCGCTGCCGTAAAGGAGTTCAAGGACAGCATCGTCGCGAGAACGAATCGCCGGCGGATCATTCGCTGTCGTTCCCGGCGGATTATCGAGAACCTGAATGAGTTCTTCGTCGCGCAGCACACGAGGAAGTCGACCCGATGAGCCAGGAGCACTGAGACCTGCGGAAGGATCGGCAGTGAGGTGTCCGCTGCGAACCAACCACGAGAAATACCGGCGCAACGCCGACGCCTTTCGGGCGATGGTGCGTCGAGCAAGGTTTCGCGTTGTCATCGCCGCGATGTAACGCCGCAACGTTGTCCGGCTTACGTCATCGGGCGATTCGATGTCCTGTCGTGCAACCCATTGAACGAATTGATCGATATCACTTCGGTAGGCGCTCAGGGTCGCGGCAGACACGGAGGTGAGCGACGCCTGAAACTCGTCGAGAAACCACGCATCTGCTTCGCCAGCCACAAACAAAACTGTAACGGCGAACATTGAACATTCACTTGGATGCTTGGCGATCGTGGCGCACATCGTCATCGGGCTCCCCCTCGACCGATGCGTTCGATCCATCCGGCTCGCAGAGAGACCCACCCATCAGACGCAAGTTGCTCAAGTACCAGCATTGCCTCGCCCAGAGAAAGACCGGTTGAAACGAGGACATGCTCGATGGGTACCGCCTGCCACGGCAATGAATCGAGGACCGTCTTCGTCGTTCCGATTGGACGCGGACGTTGCTCTGCGGCGCTGCGCCGGCGCTCTGGTTCACGACCTAACGCAAGCAGCACATCGCCAACATCTCGAGCTGGGCCACACCCATCGAACAACAATTGATTTGTTCCGGCTGAACTTGGCGCGGTGACAGGGCCGGGAACAGCGAGGACCGTGCGACCTCGTCGGGCTGCCTCAACAGCAGTGCCGAGCGCGCCACCGGTTGATTGCGATTCGACCACAACGACAACATCAGACAATGCCGCAATGATCCGATTGCGAGCAGGAAATTGCCATGCAACTGCTGGAGCGCCAAGGGGGTATTCGCTAAGGACAACACCTCGTTCGGCCACTGCTCGCCATAACGCGCGGTGGGCTCTCGGGTAGATGCGGTCAAGGCCGCTTCCGACAACTGCGATCGGTGGAGCACCATCGACCGCGAGCGCACCTGCATGCGCAGCGCCGTCGATTCCAAGCGCGAGTCCAGAAACCACCGAGACTCCAGCAACAGAAAGTTCGCGAGCGAACTCATTGGCAACGTCGATGCCATAACGCGTTGCCCGACGAGTGCCGACGATCGCAACACGTGTGCCAGCCAAGCGGTCGATATCACCCAACCAGAACAACACCACCGGCGCATCGTCATCGTCGGCGAGTTCGCTAGGGAACGATGCCGACCATCGTGTCATCACGCCGATGCCCGCCTCAACGTGCGCGTTCCAATACGCGACGAGATCTACCGAGTTCGCGGCATCGCTCCACTGCTGAAAGATTGCCAATGGAATTCGGGCGCTTTCGTCGTGAGCAGCAGTCCGAAGCGAACCACTGCTCACTTGATGCCAGACGTACTCGGGATCGCCTTGTTTCGCTAGCCAACGCAGCCGAGAAGGCCCGACACCGGGAAGGCTGGAGAGCGCCACCACCCATGCTTCATCCGGAAGTTTCGACGAACTCACTTAACTCGCCACCGCACGCGTGAGAAATGCCGGGTCACTCCGCAGATGCAGTGCACTGGCGATGTGTTCGGCAGTGATCGCATTGTCATGACCTTCGAGATCGGCGATTGTGCGCGCCACCCTCCACACTCGGCGCATGCCTCGGGCCGAAAGCCGACCCGCCTCCAACGAACGCTCGATGAGCGCTGAGGCCTCGACCGTGAGCGGTGCCGTTCGTTCAAGCGCTCCGGTTGAGAGCTCGGCATTGCAACGGACTCCACGATCGTTGGCTCGAATACGAGCAACGCGGACACGTTCGGCAACGGCCGAGCTCGATTCGGCGCGCTCCCCGCCGAGCAACTGGCGTGGATCGGGACGATGGACATCGATCCGCAC
>CAIKHC010000332.1 GCA_903827085.1 uncultured Candidatus Nemicrothrix sp.
CTTTGAACATGGCGATCAGGTTGGGATAGGTCTTGTCATTGAAGACGAGAAAACCGGTATCGACCGGATGCGTTTTGCCCTCCAGTGTGACGTCGACCGTGTTGGTATGCCCGCCCACTCGATCGCCTGCTTCGAAGACAGTTACATCGTGATCGGGGTCGAGCAGATGTGCACATGTAAGCCCCGCGATGCCGGAGCCGATAATCGCAATCTTCACGAGGGCTGTCGACCTGACCCGCTGTTGTCTTCACACCATTGCCAGATACGGTCGCGCTCACTCTGTGACGCACCCGTCCCTGGGATCTTGGTGATGCTCCGCCGGTGCCTATCGAGCCAGAAGCCACCGTTGGCACCAAGATCGCTTTCATCAACATCAGCCAACCAAACAATTGTGTCGGCACCCGCTTCAGCCGATCGCAACACAGGCTTGGTGATCGAATGAAAACGCGGCAGCGATTTCACGACACCGGGGGTATCAACCCAACCCGGGTGCATCGCTTGGAAGATCGCCTTCGGCCCACAGCGTCTCGCCCATTCAACGTTGAGTTCGACCTGTGCTCGCTTCGCCCGCGCGTACGCGCGCACGCCGTTGTATGAGTCCTGACCAGCAAGAAGCTTCTCGACGTCGAGCTTCTCGGGATACATGCCGCCTGACGCAACCGCAATCACGCGACCCCTCGACTCCCCCGCCTCGAGTAGCGGCAGAAGCAGCGAAGTAAGACGAAACGGCCCGAGAACCTGCGAGGCCACCGTCATCTCGAAACCTTGAGGAGAGACCGTGTACTCCGCCGAGAGTGCTCCCGCATTATGGATGAGCGCATCGAGATGCTCATGAGCACTGGCGATCTCCGCCGCGATCGAGCGCACCGCGTCGAGATCGCCCATGTCGGCGATGCTCGTGTGCACGTCGAAACCTCGACGACTCAGAAGTTCCGCCGTCGATGAGGTCCTGCTCGGGTCACGACCTACGAGATGCAGTGTTGCCCCGAGTTCGCCGAACCGGGTCGCCGCAGCCAATCCGATTCCGGAGGTAAAGCCGGTGAGGACGACGACACGGCCGTCCATCGGCACTGGAACTTGGTTGTCCCATCCCTCGAGGTGGCGTCGGGCCGAATAGCCGAGACCGCTCCAACTCGGGGCGATTACCGCCTCCATCAACGCGTCACTGAACGAAGCAAATGAGCGTTCAAGGCGGGGGTCCATCGGATTTCGATCCTATGTGTGACCACCGAATCGATCGGCATCCGGGGGACAAATTTGAATCGTTTCAGACGACTCACATCTCCAGGTAAGCGGTCTCGGTCTTAAATAATCAAATAAACTACTGTGGGCCCGAAGATCAACGGCATTGGGGTGTTCGTGATGGAGAGTCTTCTTGGTGGGGCTGTTTTTCGGCATCGTTCTGGCCGCGTTGTGGCGCTTGGTTCGACAGCCGTTCTAGCGGCGGCGGGTGCAGGTCCGTTGGTGATGCTCACGTCGACGACGGCGTCGGCCAATACCGCTCTCGTGGTCTCGACGTTGGCTGACTCAGGTACGGGCAGTTTGCGCCAGGCGATGCTTGACGCGAACTCGGCAGCGGGTGTCGACACGATCACGTTCATGTCTGGTCTGACCGGCACGATCGATGTGCTGTCCGATCTTCCCTACCTTGATGGTGGTATCGATCTGCAGGGTCCGGGGGCGTCGGTCATCACGATCGATGGCGGTTGGGCTGAGAACGACGCCAACACGGGTCACTCGCTGTTCGTCCTCGACGACATTGATGTCGCTGAGGGGGCGTCCACGATCTCCGGGGTCACGCTCACCGGTGGCAACGCGCATTTCTATGACGAAGACGAAGGCAGCGGCGGGGCTCTTCGCAAGGATCACGGAAATGCCGATCTGACGATCGCCGATGTTGTCATTACTGGCAATTATGCGGAACTTTATGGCGGAGCGGTCAATCTCTTCGATACCGATGGGACGGTGACGATCCGTGACTCGGTCATCTCCAACAACGTCGCGGGCGGCGGAGGGGGGCTTTACTCCGATGGAGATGCTGCTCTTTCCCTGAACTTGATCAATGTTGAGATCACCGGAAACACCGCAAGTGACGGCGGCGGCTTGTACCTGAGTGACACGGACACGTCGATCAGCGATTCGACGATCAACGGGAACATTGCGTACGACGGCGATGCCGGGGGGGTAACCAGTAATCGCGGTTCGCTGACGATCAGCAATTCCAGCATTTCCGGAAATACCGCCGGTGATGACGGCGGCGGACTCTGGCTCAGCGGAGGTCCGTTCACGATCGTTAATTCCACTATCTCTGACAATACCGCCGGTTCTGACGGCGGCGGACTTTATCTTGACGACAGTTATTATTCTTCCACGATCAGCAACACCACAATCGACGGGAATACCGCCGGTGGCGATGGCGGCGGAATCTCTTTCGAAGACGGTACGTTTTCGATGGTTAATTCCACGATCTCCGGCAATACCGCCGGTGACGGTGGTGGCGGACTCTGGCTTGATGACATTGATGCGACGATCAGCGATAGCACGATCGACGGGAATACCGCCGGTGGTGACGGCGGCGGAATCTACTTGTACGAAACCTTGATGACAATAAGCAACTCGACTCTGTCCGGTAACTCCGCCACAAATGGCGGCGCCCTTTACATCGCGAATGACGATGAAGAGTCCACCACCTTTATTGAGAACTCCACGATCTCCGGCAACCATGCCAGTCAAGATGGCGGAGCGATTTCCATTTTCATGGACGAACCGTACGAAATAGTGTCGCTCGATATCGTGCAGTCGACCATCACCGATAACTCAACTGATGGGCTTGAGGAAAATAACGGCGGCATTGCGTTGCAAGACAATGCTGAAATGACAATCATCGGTTCGATTGTGGCCGGAAACCTGGGCTTTGACATCGGCAGATACGGCGACTCACTTCCGGTAGTGAACGTCAGTGATTCCGTGTTGGGCGTCATCCGGTCTGCAGTGACTCTGGTTGATGGCGGCGGCACTCAGGTTGGTGTCACAGATCCGATGCTTGGCCTGTTGGCGAACAATGGTGGCGTCACCAAGACACACGCGTTGCTTGCTGGCAGCCCCGCGATCAATGCTGGCCCGAACCCCGTTCCC
>CAIKHC010000333.1 GCA_903827085.1 uncultured Candidatus Nemicrothrix sp.
ATCTGTTTGCCTCCGAGTTCGACATCATCAGTTGCAGTCCTGCGGAAGTAGTGCAACGGGGTGAACCAACGAAGAACTTCTTCCACCGCACCTGGGATCAACGTTGGATCGTTCCGCAGCAGTTGAAGTTGATCCGGGTGATCAAGAAGTGCCCAAAGCCCGCCGGCGAGCATCGACACCGTTGTGTCGTTTCCAGCCGTAATCATCTGTACGAGCAAACTGCCGATATCGGGATCGGTGAGGAATCGACCATCGAATTCTTGGCCGAGAATGACGTCCATGAGATCGCCTTGTGGCTCCATCTTCCGTCGCTGAGCAGCAAAGGCCATTCCGTACATCGCCATCTGCATCGATGAGTCGGCGCTTCCCGCCTCACTGAGATCGCCATCTGGGTTCAAGTCCGGATCCTGACCACTCGTATTCATCTGCGCGAGCCGATGAAGCCACTCCCAGTCCTTTTCCGGCAGCCCGAAGAGACGTCCGATGACTTGTGTCGGCAAAGGCCCAACAACGTCGTGAACGAACTCGACTTCCCGCATCTCACCAACGCGATCAAAGATCTCTGATGTGATCGCTCTGATCTGATCTGCCATTCCTGCGATCACGCGTTGCGCGAATTCCGGAGCAATTGGTTTCCGATACGCGATGTGCCGTGGAGGGTCCATCGAAAGCAACATGTCGCGCATACGAGCGAGACGATCGGGATCAAGATCTTCGAGCACGACCCCTCCTGCTTCACAGGAAAACAGCAATGGGTTGCGGGAGACGTGAACGACATCGGCGTGACGCAGCACCGCCCAGTAACCCGCCTGCCCAGGAATCTCCTGCCAGTGAACTGGATCCTCTCGCCGAAGTCGCTCGAATTCGGCATGTGGTGCACCATCGACATAGGTGTCGGGACTGTAGAGATCGACCATGGCGCTGCACTCCCCCTGACACCCCCCGGCGTCATGAACCCCCTGAGTCTTGCCGAAGTACTCTGCGCCGTGCCGGAACCACCGACCGGCACCTCATGGACAGAGACGACAGGATCAACAATGGACATCGCAATGACCATGCCAACGATGGTTGCTCACAACCGCACCGACACATTGTCTTGGTGCCGAGCAATCGATGAGGGCCCGTGGTCAAGTCTGGCGGTGCCCGAGCGCGTCACCTATCCAAGCCATTCTTGGGTGGTAGAGCTGTCCGCTGCAGCGGCCCTCACTGAACGGGTGCGACTCTGGACCACGATCATTGTTCTCCCCGCTCACGATGCTGTCGACGTCGCGAAGCAACTCTCCTCTGTCGATCAGCTCTCGAATGGTCGCCTCACCGTCGGCATCGGGGTTGGTGGTCGCGAACACGACTACAAGGCGATTTCGGGTTCCTACGAGCGTCGTTGGTCTCGGATGGACGAGCAGGTTGAAACGATGCGCCGCATCTGGAACGGCGAGCCTCCGTTCGAGGGTGCCGATCCTGTCGGCCCACCTCCTGTTCAAGCCGGTGGTCCGCCATTCATTGCTGGAGCAATGGGACCAAAAGCAATCGCCCGAGCCGCCAAATGGGCAAACGGAGTCGATGACGGTTCGACCGTATTTGGCATTGATCCCGCTGCCACCGACGCTGCGTTCTCTCGCATCCGAGATATCTGGGCGGCTGAGGGACGAAGCGATGCGCCGCACATCTCGGCCAGTCTTTGGTACGCCCTCGGCGACGGGGCCCAGGATCGCCTGTATGACTACGGCTACTCCTACATGAAGATTTTCGGCGAAGAGGTTGGAACCATGATGGCCTCGATGCTCGCAACATCAACACCTGAATCACTGCGCGATGCAGTCACAACATTGGAGTCCCTCGGATGCGACGAACTCTTCCTTGTTCCCACCACTGCAGATGTCAATGAGCTTGATCGCACACGCGACGCACTCGGAATCTGAACGGAGATTGACATGACTGACATGACCTATCGCCATCTCGGTGACAGTGGCCTCATGGTCTCAACCGTTGGGCTTGGCTGCAACAACTTCGGCATGCGCATTGACGCCTCAGCCACCGAACGCGTTGTCAGTGCCGCCCTCGACCACGGCATCACCATGTTCGATACCTCCGACTCCTATGGCGATTCCGAAATTTTTCTCAGTAAGGCTCTTGGATCTCGACGCAGTGAAATTGTGCTCGCCACCAAATTCGGAAGCGATCTACGCGGTGCGAATGGTCCCGACTGGGGTGCACGAGGTTCGCGTCGCTACATCCGCAAAGCCGTTGAACGCTCACTCTCGCGTCTCGGAACCGACTACATCGACCTCTACCAACTTCACATGCCTGATCCTTCAACACCGATCGAAGAAACCCTGAGTGCGCTCAGCGACCTCGTACACGAAGGCAAAGTTCGCTACATCGGTACTTCGAATTTTTCAGGATGGCAGATCGCCGACGCCGACTGGATCGCCCGAACTACTGGTTCTGTTCGATTCATCAGCGCCCAGAACCACTACAACCTCATCGAACGAGGGGCTGAGACTGATGTGCTTCCAGCCTGCGAGCGCTTCGGGCTCGGCCAACTCCCCTATTTCCCTCTCGCGAGCGGCCTCCTCACCGGCAAGTATCAGCGAGGAGTCGCTGCTCCGGCCGATGGACGCATTGCGGCCTGGCACATGGACTCGATGCTTTCCGACGCAAACTTCGACAAGGTCGACGCGCTATCGACTTTCGCAGACGAGCGGGGGCTCAGTCTTCTGCAGGTCGCTCTGGGCGGTCTCGCCTCACGTCCAGCGATCGCATCCGTCATCGCCGGTGCGACGAGTCCCGAACAGGTCGCAGCAAACGTTGAAGCCGGGCTGTGGACACCGACCGAAGACGATCGTGCTGCGCTCGACCTCGCCTTGAGCTAACCAATCAAGCAAGCGGGCCGACGTCGGTAAGTTCAATGACGTTTCCGCTCGGGTCGAGAACAAAAATTGCACGCACAGGCGCGCCGAAGTCATAACGCTCTGAAGGTTCCGACAGGAATGGAACAGCGTTGCTCTTCAACAGAGCAACTGTTTCGTCCCACCGTTCGTTCTCGACGTGGAGAGCGAAATGAGGAAAGCCGGGACCAGGAATCGGCATCGTTTCGCTTTCCAAGAAGTGGAGTTGCAGATTTCCAACGCGTAGCCACATGCCCGGGACACCGAAGTCTGGGCGTGGGAGTTCCTCGAACCCAAACAACCCGCAATAGAACGCCCGAGCAGCGCCGAGATCAGTGCACACGATTGCAATATGCGAATAACCGCTAACGATCGGTTCTGTAGATGCCATCAGAAAACGATTCCGTCCCGTCGGAGGTCTTCGATTGAATCGGCTCGGCCCAACTCGGTGAGTATCTCGTCGGTCTGCTGGCCAAGCATTGGAGAAACGGTTTGCAGCGTTGCAGGCGTTCCCAAGAATTGTGCAGGATGTCGAGGTTGCCGAACCCTCCCGGCAACAGGGTGAACGAATTCTTCGAACAGCCCGATCGCAATCGCGTGAGGATCATTGGGGAGGTCTTGCGGAGCTACGACGAGAGCGAAAGGAACATTCGATGCTTCCATACGCTCAGAGATTTCGGCGCACGTGAAATGCCTAGCGACCTCGTGACACTTCGACATGATCTCGCCGGAGAGTTCGGGGTGCTTTCTACGTTCACCAATCGTTGCGACTCGGGGGTCGTTGTGTCCATCCACGCCGAGCGCCTCGCACATTCCGTGAAAATCAGCATCGGAGGTTGGGGTTGCGATTCCAAAGCCGTCGATGAAACGAAAGGGTTTCGAACCTTGAACAAAACTCGAGTTCATGGAGCCGTCGGAATCCAGCATCATTTCGTTGCCTGCTGCATCGGCCCACAGAAACGAGACCACCGAGTCGGCCATCGAAAGTTCAACATGTTGGCCACCCATTCCGCGCTCACGAGCAAACAGCGCTGCGGTAATTGCTTGCACGGCATACATTGCGGTGATCTTGTCGGCAGCGGTTTGGCGGAGGAACACCGGTGTGCCATCTTCGGGATCAGATTGGTTCGATCCAAGACCGGCATACGCCTGGATCACGGTGTCGTACGCACCTCTCTGTGCATACGGACCAGTCTGACCAAATCCGGACAACGAGATGTACACAAGATCCTCGCGACCCGCCGATAAATCCTTCCAACCGATTCCGAGTCGATCAGCGACTCCAGGACGCATGTTCTGAATAACGACATCGCTTCGTGCGGCCAGTTCCCGAACGATGGCGAGCCCCTCGGGAGTCGCAATATCGAGAGCGATCGACCGCTTACCCCGATTGCAAGATTGAAAAAGTGCCGAGACACCATTGACGGCAACACCGACCCATCGGGCGAGATCCCCAAGGCCAGGGCGCTCGACCTTGATGACATCGGCTCCTTGGTCAGCGAGCAGGGCTGCGGGATAGGGCCCGGTGAGCGCCGTCGATATATCGAGAATCCGAATTCCGTCTAATGCGCCTGCCATGGTTCCCCCCGGAAGTGTTGGTCAGCCAACTCGACGGTATCGCCATACCGCGAGTGGGACGAATACCACCAGGAAGATCGCGGACCAGATGAGGGTCAGAACAACCCAGTGAGCGGTGTCGGCACCCGGGCCACCCTGCATCAGACCTCTGGTGGCGTTCACCGCGATGCTGACCGGCTGGTGTTCAGCAAACCACTGCAACCACGGTGGCATTGACTCTGCTGGAACGAATGCCGTCGACGCGAACGTCAAGGGGAACAGGATTGGGAACGCCATGAGTCCAGCGGTTTCACTGTTCGACGCCGAGAGACCAATAAAGGCGAACACCCATGAGAAACAAAATGCGAACAGAATAAGTAAGGCGAATGCGACGAGATACAAGCCAAAAGATGTTCCGATACGGAATCCGACCGCAAAACCTACGAGCGTGATGAGGATCATTACGAAAACGTTTCTGACCGCGTCGGAAATTGTTCGACCGAATAACACGGCTGATCTGGCCATCGGCAGCGAACGGAAACGTTCAATGAGTCCCTTTTGAAGATCCTCTGCCAACCCGACACTCGTGCTGACACATCCGAAAAGAAGCGACTGCACGAAAATACCGGGCATCAGGTAGTCGACATAACTCATCCCAGGTGTCGCAATAGCACCGCCAAAGACATAGCGGAACAGCAGTACGAACATGATCGGCTGAACACTTGAGAAGAACAGCTGGTCCGGGATTCGAACGTACGAAACCAAATTCCGTTCGGTAACGACGACGCAATCGTTGATTGATCGGCGCAATTTTGAGCGCTTCACCGGAGTAGCGGCTTGTGGCAACACGGTGCTGGTCACTGTTGATCCTCGTCGAGTTCTGCGCGACGACCAGTAAGACTCAAGAAAACGTCGTCAAGACTTGGCTCTCGCAGTGTCATTGACGTTGGGGCCAAGCCAGCTTCGTCGAGTTTGCGTAATGCCAGCATCACTTGCGACGGCCCAGTATCGATCGGCAGCTCAAGAATCGTGCCATCGATCACCGGGGGAGCTGGCCAATTGCCCACAAAGAGTTGTGATGCAGAAAGCGCAGTGCCTGTGTCGGGGAATCCAAGATCAAGAACGGTCTCGCCGAGTGTCGATTTCAATGTGGCGGGCGTACCTTCAGCGATGACTGCACCACGATCCACGACGACGATGTTGTCGGCAAGCCGATCAGCCTCTTCGAGATACTGCGTTGTGAGAAGCACCGTCGTTCCGTTTTCGACGAGGTCCTCTACGACCTGCCACACCGCGGTTCGACTATTCGGATCTAAACCAGTGGTCGGCTCGTCGAGGAAAAGCACCGGCGGACGCACGACAAGAGCGGCAGCAATATCAAGACGACGTCGCATTCCGCCCGAATAGGTTTTCGACGGACGGTTCGCTGCTTCGGTGAGGTTGAAGTGCTCAAGCAACTCGTCGGCGACGCGTAAAGCGTCCTTGCGTGAAAGTTGAAAAAGCTGCCCAACCATTCGCAAGTTCTCGCGTCCAGTGAGATTTGCGTCGACCGCCGCATACTGCCCAGCGAGTCCAATACTTGACCGAACTTTGTTCGCATCCTTCACAACGTCGAGACCGTTGACTCGGGCCCAACCCGAATCCGGAATGAGCGTTGTTGTCAAAACTCGAACAGTGGTTGTCTTTCCGGCACCGTTCGGACCAAGGAGACCGAGCACTGTCCCCTCTTCAACAGAGAATCCAACGCCGTTAAGCGCCAGGAACTCGCCACCAAAGGTTTTTGTGAGGCCCTCGGCCTCGATCGCTGATGTCATTGCCTCATCACGATCACTGACCCTATCGAAAAGGTTAAGGACTCAAGTATTCGACCGCACGTGTGTGGTCACCCGAAGGTGACCTCTCGTCTCGCCATCTTCCAACCGTCTGACGTGCGCTGAAGCGTGTCGTGATAGTGACCTACGAGCGTCACTCGCGGGGCAATGTTGGTCTCGACGTAATACACCCAATACGAATCAGCCACAGCTTCGTCGTCACCGGTGAACTCGACCGCAGTAGAGGCCACAACGTGGCGAGAATTGCTTCCCGGCCCAACATTGCCTTCAGCCCGTCGCGCCAAACTTCCTTCGAGAATGTCCGCTCGACCATGTCGCGGCGCATTTGGCATCAACCAGTCGGCATCCTCGGTGAAGAGATCAGCATATTGCTCACACGAGCCAAGCCCGTCGGCGTACTGCGCCAAACGAACGATCACATTGCGGACCGCCCACTCATCTGCGGCCTGTTCTCCAGGACTACGAGTTGAACCCATGACTCCCCCTCATTGACGTCTTCAAATCATCGCATTCCCTGACCCGCTTGGGGACACTTCCCGTCCATCACCATCGACGTGGGATGATGGAGACATGGAAATCTCGATCGGAATCACGCCGGGTCCTGACGCCGTACGTCACGCCCAACTCGCAGAGAAGCTTGGGTTTCGCCGTGCGTGGTTGTACGACTCAGCGGCCTTGTATGAAGACATCTGGATCAACATCGCCAATATCCTCAATGCCACAGACAACCTCGACGTTGGCACGGCAGTTCTTGTACCGAATCTTCGCCACGTCATGACGACGGCATCGGCCATCGCCACCATCGAGCGGATGGCACCCGGCCGACTCATGGTCGGCTTCGGCACCGGTTTCACCGCACGAATGGTTCTCGGCAAGAAAGCGCTTTCGTGGAAGACCACTCGCGAGTACATCGAAGCGCTTCACACACTCTTGAGCGGCGGCGTTGCCGATGTTGAAGGCGAGCGAGTCCAAATGGTGCATCGACCATCCCTCACCGCGGATCGACCAATCGATGTGCCACTGCTGCTCTCGGCGATGGGCCCCAAAGGCCTCGACATCACCGCAGAAATGATCGCAAACGGGACATGCACCGGCCTCATCGGTGTACAACCCCTCGAAGGCCCATGGGGTCATCAGGTTCTGATGGTTTCGGGATCCGTCCTTGACGACGGCGAATCAGCAGGTTCGCCTCGGGCTCGCGCCGCAATCGGACCTTGGTATGTCGTCGGCTATCACGGCTGCTGGGAAGCCGCTCCCGAGTTTCTCACTGCGATGCCTGGCGGGGCCGAGTGGCTCGCAGATGTCGAGGCATCTCGCCCGGCGGCTGAACGCCACCTCGCCGTGCACGAAGGCCACGTGACCGAAGTGTTCGGACGCGACCAAGTCGTGCTCAACCTTGCCGACGAAGCGACTCTCGCTGGCGTGGGATGGACTGGAGACAAAGCCGCAGTAAAGGCAAAGGTTGCACACGCATCATCAATGGGCGTGAAGGAAATCCTGTACACACCGGCTGGACCCGATGTCGAACGCGAAATGCGGGCGTTCGCGGAAGCAACAATTTCCTAGTCGATGTCCACCGTGCATCGACAACACCGCCTTCCGACAAAGGCCGGGTGGGTCACGCTTTTCGGCGTCGTTCCGGATCGTGGACTTCATCGCAGAGCGAGTGATGTCTTTCGCGTTGTCGCGGGTCTTGTGTTGTTCGCACTTGGAACTGTCGGAGCACTCTCGTACTCAAAACTCGAACGATCGATTCACTCGGCAGTGGAGTCACTGCCCGATCCCCTCCTCAAGGTTGCGACCATCGCCAATGGCGGTGGCGTCGTTGTTGCCATCGTCGTCGTCTACACAATTGCTCTTTCCTCGCGCCGAATCCGATTCATCTCCGGTATTTCGATAGCGCTTGTGGGTGGGAGTGTTCTTGCACTTGGACTTCAACATTTGATCGATGCTCCTGCAGTCATTGGAGCGGCCGCTAAAGATCTTTCCCAGTATCCGCAGTACCCACCGTTACGTCTCACTGTTCTTGCCGCCGTTTTCTTTGTGGCCGGCCCTGAGTTAACTCGCCCCTCCCGACGACTCATGACAACACTCTTGACGATCGTCGCAGTGAGTGCAGTTGCGCGCACCGCCGGCTATCCGGCTGGAGTGTTCGGAGCAATCGCACTTGGCTGGGCTCTTGCAGCCGTCATCCACCTGATTCTTGGTTCTCCCGATGGCGCTCCCGATCCCAACGAAGTTTCGAGCGACCTTGACTCGATCGACATTTCCGTCGATGACGTCACTGTAAGTTCCGTTCAGGCATGGGGTGAGAAGGCCTATAGCGCAACAAGATCCGATGGGACTCCACTTCGAATCATCGTGATCGGGCGCGACGCAACCGACGCACAACTTCTCACCAAGATTGGTCGCTTTCTTTGGTACAAAGATTCTGGACCAGTCCTCAGCCTTGGTCGACAGCAACAGATTGAGCATCGGGCGTTCGCTCTACTTCTTGCCGAACGCGCAGGGGTTCGGGTTCCGAGCGTTGTCACCGCCGCCACGATCGGCTCGCGTGGCGACGCGACTCTCGTGCTTGAAGCTATGAAGGGCGAGACTCTCGATCAATTACAACCCGAGAAGAT
>CAIKHC010000334.1 GCA_903827085.1 uncultured Candidatus Nemicrothrix sp.
CGATGACGATGACATTCTTGAGCGTCTCTACGCCATCGATCTCAGCGAGAAGCTGAGGCACGATGGTCGATTCCATATCTGAGCTGATGCCGGTTCCGCGAGTGCGGAAGAGTGAATCCATCTCGTCGAAGAAGACAATGACTGGCCATCCCTCTTCGCTCTTCTCGCGTGCTCGTTCGAAGACAAGTCGGATCTGCCGCTCGGTTTCACCGACGTATTTATTGAGTAACTCAGGACCCTTGATATTCAGGAAGTAACTGCGTGCGTGTTCGTCTCCTGAAACCTCTGCAACCTTCTTGGCGAGTGAGTTCGCAACGGCCTTTGCAATGAGGGTCTTCCCACAGCCAGGAGGACCGTAAAGAAGGATGCCCTTCGGAGCCGGAAGTTTGTGTTCAGCGAAGAGTTCATGGTGCAGGAAAGGAAGTTCAACTGCGTCCATGATCTGTTCGATTTGGGAGTCGAGGCCGCCGACGTCGGCATAGGAGATATCCGGAACCTCTTCGAGCACGAGTTCTTCAACATCGGGACGCGGGAGCTTTTCGAGGAGCATCGATGCGCGAGGATCAAGCAGCAATGAATCGCCGGAACGAAGTTTGACGCCGAGAAGGTCGGCGCCAACCTCTACAACCTGTTCTTCGTCAGCCCGGCCGACGATCATGGCTCGGTGGCCGTCGCTCAATAGTTCTTTGAATGTCACGACCTCGCCCGTGCGCTCAGGGGCTCGTGCCAGCACCACGTTGAGCGATTCGTTGAGGACGACCTCTGATCCTCGGAGTAACTCAGCGGGCGCAATGTCTGGATGAAGTGTGACGCGAACTTTGCGCCCTCCTGAGAAGACATCAACCGTTCCGTCGTCATTGTGGTCAAGGAATGTTCCGTAGGCCGCAGGAGGCTGACTGAGTTTTTCGACCTCATCGCGGAGCGCTGCAATGTGATCACGGGCTTCACGCAACGTGTAGGTCAGCTTCTCGTTTTGGCTAACGGCCTGAGAAAGTTGCCCTTTGGTCTCGAGTATCCGCTCTTCAAGGGTCCGAACCCGCTTCGGGGCATCTTGCAGGCGCCGGCGGAGAGAGGCCACTTCTTCTTCGAGAACACGGAACTGTTCTCTGAGTTCATCGTCGGAGGAACTGCTGCCAACATCGGGATCTTTGGTACTCATCAGGCAGTCCTCCTCGGTATGTCTTGGACCCTATCCGGCCTCCCAGCGCGACGACTGACTGGAATCGGCTCGAATGAGTGCTCCGCCAAGAAATGGGCACCCGGTTCCTCATCTCACGCCAGAGCAACTATGGTTTGTGGCGTTCCCATCCCCCCTCACGAAGAGGTGTAGTGACACATGAAGGTCTGGATCGATCAGGATCTCTGCACAGGCGACGGACTCTGCGAGGAGATTGCTCCTGACGTGTTCACGCTGCTTGACGACGGTCTCGCTTATGTCAAAGAGGGCGACAAGGTGTTCTCCGATCCGGGTGGCGCTGCTGGTCTCGCCAACATCCCCGACGGTCAGCTTGATGGCGTCATCGAGTCCGCCGAGGAATGCCCCGGAGAATGCATCTTCATCGAAGTTGAGTGAACTGCATTTCCGACATAGGTAAATGTCTTTGAGGGCCTCAGCTTTGCTGGGGCCCTTCTCTTTGCCTGATGTCTTTGACCAAAGCCTTTAAAGAGTGTGATCTGCGCGCTCTTAGTTGCTGCAGGCGCCGGTGCTCACGGCGGAGCTTTCGACTTGTCCGAGAACTGCCTGCAGTTCAGACGGCGCCAATGCATACGCAACATTCTCTACGTCACGAGCAATGGCAAAGGCGACGCCGACAACAACCCCTTGCGAATTCGAAAGTGCCGCTCCCGAGTCACCCGGTCGAAGAGAAGAAGAAAGCTCTAAGACTTTGCGTTCGGTTCTTTGTGAACCGTAGATATCGCGACCAGTTGCGTTGATGACCCTGGCGACGCTGAACGGAGCAATTCGCAGCGGCTCGCCGCCGGGGTGGCCAAAGACTCCCCCGGAGGTCCCATCGGCGGGAGTAGTGAGAGACAGCGGAAGAGCGGGACGATCGAAACCGTTGACGCGAACCACGGCCAAATCACGCTCTGGATCGAAGGCCACGACTGCTCCATCGAATCGGCGGCCATCGTTGCGGATGACCGTCGTGGATCGTTCGCCTGCAACAACGTGAGCGTTGGTTGCAATAAGACCCTCACCAACAACGAAACCGGAACCGTCCTGGAGTTTGTCGCACGCTGGACCCTCAACCTTGACGACTGACCTCGCGACTGCCGCAGCAGTTTCAATAGTGAGTCCGGTCGACGCAGGCGGAGCACCAAGGTTTGGGGATGGTCGAAGGGCGTCGAAAACGTCGGGAAACGAGCCATCGCCGATGACGGTGCGCAGAGCCTGCATCGCATCAGGTGGTGGAGGGAGTGAATTGTCGACGGTACGAGCAATCCAAGAGTTGGATGTCTGTGTCGCGAGCCAGCCAGGAGTGGCAACAAACACCGGTACAACGAGCCACAGGATGATCACGACACCGACTAGTCCCGCGAGTGCTCCAAGAACTCTGTCGATAACGCCGAACGCAGCGTCACGACGTGATGGAGTGAGACGACCGCCGATGAAGAATCCAACCGCTTGTCCGAGCGTGGCTCCGACCAAAAGAAGACCAACCGAAAGGACCAGCAGAAGCCCGTGGTTGGCGGACTCGAGTTGCTCGAGAAACTTTGGGAGCAGCCACACCGCAAGTGCGAGACCTGCTGCCAATCCGATCCACGAAATGACCCTCGCGATGAAACCGAGCCGGTAGCCGCCAATAAGAGCAAGCGCGAATGCACCGAGGAGCACAACGTCAAAGACGCTCACCGCGCAGACCGATACAAGATCAACACCGCCCGCGCTCAGCCGCCGAGCAATCGAGCATGGGTGAGAAATCCGGTATGAGCGACCATGCGATGATCCGGGCGAACCGCAAGCCCTTCAACATGCCATGTTCGATTCAGAACCTCAAGAGTTTCGGGCATGTCGAAAGCGCTCTGTTCAAGCGCCTGACGGAGTTGCATCACCTGCACGATGCTCGGTGTGTAGGCCAGGAGGATTCCGCCCGGATGCATCGCCTTCGCTGCATGGGGAACGACTTGCCATGGCTCGGGGAGATCAAGGACCACGCGATCGAGATCGGTTTCATCGATTCCGTCATAACAATCACGTAACTCAACGCGATAACGCTCAAGTGCTTCTGCGCCGAGAAACGCCTCGACGTTTTCTTTTGCTCGATCGGCAAAGTCTTCACGAAGCTCGTCACCAACGATGTCTGCCCCGGCGCGCAACATCGCCATAGAGAGTGCGCCGGAGCCAACCCCCGACTCGAGCACACGTGCACCGGGGAAGATGTCCGCATGCATCAAGATTGGACCGAGGTCCTTTGGGTAAATGACCTGCGCACCCCGTGGCATCTTGAGCACAAAATCGGACAACGTGGGACGTACAGCAAGGTACGCAACATTCTTCGTCGACTGCACCGTGACACCCTCGGGTGATCCGATGAGAGTGTCGTGAGGAACGAAGCCAGAATGCGAATGGAATTCACCGGCGGGCTTCAAGGTGATGAGGTACCGACGCTTCTTTGGGTCAATCAGAAGAACACGATCGCCTACGGCGAACGAGCGGCTCACTGGATTGACCCGGTTCGTGTCGGACCAAGATCTACTGGCACAGCGGTGACTCCGGTTCGTTCGGGAAGTTGGCCTCCTGCTCGAACTACGAGCCGACAGAAAGCACAGATTTCAGAGGTCGTTGGGGCCCCACATGATGCGCAGGCTACGAGGCCCTCGCGGTCGATAGACGCTTCAACCTCGAAGAAGGCTGCCGCTCGATCGAGGAATCCGAAATAGAACGAGTGCTTCGCTCCCGGCGACATCGCTTCGATCTCGTTGAGGGCACTCTTGTAGCTGAGATGCTTGTTGCCTGCCGCCATGGGGCACTCGTCGACGAGATAGTCGATCCCCTTCACGATGCAATAGGCGGCGGTCTCTCGTTCCGCTAATCGAACCAACGGCTTCACCTTCCGGGGAAAGCCCTCTCGAGCCGGCAGAACTGGAAGCTGGCGGCCGAGGTATTCGGTGTGCCAATGAAGTGTGTTCCCGAAGAGAACTGCGGCTTCGTCGTCGAGATTGTGGCCAGTAACGAGGACGTCGTACCCGCCCTTGATCGCTTCTTCATC
>CAIKHC010000335.1 GCA_903827085.1 uncultured Candidatus Nemicrothrix sp.
CCACAGTCGTGTCCGAGAGCGATGGCCTCGGTGAGGGCAACATTGAGCCCGAGGGCGCGAGCGATGGCTGTGGCGACCTGTGCGACCTCTAGAGCGTGTGTGAGCCGTGTTCGTTGGTGGTCGTCGGGGAAGACAAATACTTGGGTCTTTCCTGCGAGACGGCGAAATGCTGGTGAATGGAGGATGCGGTCGCGGTCTCGTTCGAAACAGGTGCGGTACTCATCGGGTTCTTCGGGGATGGCCCGGTTTCCGGCACCAACCGCGAGGGTCGCCCCATTTGCGAGAAGAGAGGCCGAACGAGACTCACGCTCGGCACGCAAAACTGCATGGGCGGTGATGGGCGGCGGAGGAGCATCGCGATGAGCAAGTACGAGATCTTCGGAGGCCGCGGACCCGTGCATTGTCGCCACCCACTCCTGCTGGCGTTGCGTGGCGTCCTCAGCAGTGGATTCTGAGGGATCTGGGGCCTGCGAAGTCATGCCCGCATCCTGCCTCATGACTGGGACAGAGCGGAGCCTCCCGATATCTATCGGCCGGCATCACCCCTGAAGCCCGTAGGCTCTCCGGTTGTGTCTGGATTCATCGATGAGTGCCAACTAAATGTCAAAGGCGGAGACGGCGGCGCAGGCTGCGTTGCCTTCCGTCGTGAGGCGCATGTGGCCAAAGGTGGACCCGATGGCGGCGATGGTGGCCGGGGCGGCGATATTTGGCTTGTCGCCGATCGAAATATCTCTTCGCTGCTTGCCTTCAAAGACCATCCTCACCGCCGGGCCCTAAACGGCGTCCATGGTCAAGGCAAGAAAATGCACGGAGCCGGAGCCGACGATCTCATCGTCTTTGTCCCCGAGGGCACCGTTGTTCACGATCTCGAAGGAACGATGTTGGCCGATCTCGTTCACCAGGGGGATCGCTGGATGGCGGCCGCTGGCGGTCGCGGAGGAAAGGGCAACGCCCGTTTCCTTTCGAATGTTCGCCGCGCCCCCTCCTTTGCTGAACAAGGTGAAGTTGGCGAGGAGCAGTGGCTCAATCTTGAACTCAAGTTGATGGCCGACGTTGCCCTCGTCGGTTTCCCAAGCGTGGGCAAGTCCACCCTTATCTCTCGGATTTCAGCGGCGAAGCCCAAGATCGCTGATTACCCCTTCACCACACTCGAACCAAACCTTGGTGTCGTTCGGGTAGAAGACAATTTTGAATTCGTCGTTGCCGATCTTCCTGGTTTGATCGAAGGGGCGTCCGATGGTCGCGGTCTTGGACACCGTTTCCTTCGTCACGTAGAGCGCGCTCGAGTCCTTGTTCTGATGGTCGACCTCGCCGGCGGGATTGACGGCATGACAGCCGAGACTCCATCAGAGCAAGCAGCAGTTCTTCTCGCCGAGCTTGGTGCTTATCGACCAGAACTGCTGGAGCGGCCCAGAATCATCATCGGCTCGCGAGCCGACCTCGTTCCTGGCGCACTCGAAATCGCCGAGACCGGCAAACCTCTCGTCACCGAAGACGGCCTCGAACTCGATCTCTCGATTTCGGCCATTACCGGTGCTGGTCTTGCGCGTCTTATCGGGAAAATGGCTGAGGAAGTTCGCGGCGCACGTTCTGTTGAACCCGAGCTTGATGGGTTCGTGGTGCATCGACCCCTTTCCGAAGGCATCCGGATTGAGCGTGAAGATGACGGTTCGTATCGAGTCGTCGGCCGTTCTGCTGAACGCGCTGTTGCCCTTTCCGATCTCACCAATCTCGAAGCACTCGACTTTGCGCATTCACAACTCAAGAAGATCGGAGTCGACAAGGCACTCGCGCGTGCTGGCGCTACCGAAGGCGACACCGTGCGGATCGGATCACTCAGCTTCGAATACGAGGAGGAGTGATGGTCGTTGTCGTAAAGATCGGAACGTCATCGCTCACCGATTCCCAAGGAATCATCCGTCGAGAGGCGATCGAAAAGCTTTGTCTCGAGGTAGCCGGGGCGCGTGAGTTGGGTCACCAGGTCGTGATCGTCACATCAGGTGCCATTGGCGCCGGGCTTCCCGCACTTGGTCTCGGTGGAGATCAACGGCCTCGCGACGCGCAAACCTTGCAGGCAGTTTCCGCCGTTGGGCAGTCGAGACTGATGGGCGTGTATTCCGAAGCACTTGAACGACACTCGCTTGTTGGCGGGCAGGTCTTGCTTGCACCGCTCGACTTCGTTGATCGCCGGCAGTATCTACAAGCGAGGGGCACGCTTACGCGGTTGCTCGAACTTGGCGTGGTGCCGATCGTGAACGAGAACGATGCAGTGGCCGACGATGAAATTCGATTCGGCGATAACGACCACCTTGCAGCATTGGTGTCACATCTCGTCGACGCTGAGCTGTTGGTGTTACTCACCGATACTTCAGGTTTGCTTTCGGCCGATCCCCGCGTCGATCCCAACGCATCGCTCATTGAAGAGATCGTCGAGTTCGATCAGCAACTCGACGACATTGCCGGCGGCCCCGGAACCCCCGGCGGCAGTGGGGGAATGACCTCAAAGCTTTCGGCCGCAAAGATTGCAGCATGGTCCGGTGTGCGCACGGTGATCGCCGCTGCTCACAGAGACAATGTCCTCCTTGATGCACTCAATGGTCTCGCAGGCGTCGGTACAACGGTTGCGGCGCACGAACGCAACCTTCCGGCTCGCAAGTTATGGATCGCGTTTGCTGTTCGATCTTCTGGCCTTCTCACGGTTGATGCAGGGGCGCGCAGCGCTCTTGAACGGGGCGGTACCTCGTTGCTCGCCGCCGGAGTTCTCAGTGTCACCGGAGAGTTCGACGCTGACGATGCCGTCGAGATTGCCGACGAATCGGGCGAGGTCTTCGCAAAGGGTCTTGTACGTATGGGCGCACAGACGCTTAAGGCCGCAGCGGGACATTCACGTTCTGAATTGCCGGCTGAAGTTCCCGCACAGGTCATTCATGCTGATGACCTCGTGATTCTTCCTTAGCGGCGCACCAAACGACTCACCACGGACTTCGCCTCGTCGACGCGCAGGAGAATCAGCATTCCGACATAGAGAATGATTCCAAGCGCACCTGCCGAGACGATGGTGATTAGGTCGCTCATCGATGCGAATGTGATCAGCATCCCGACTCCGGCTGCCATGACAACGGTTGCCGCGAGCAGTTTCGCGATCACAAGAATGGTCGCCGAATTGAGATAGCGACCAATGCGGCGGTGTAACAGGTAGAGCGCGACAACAGCGAAGACGCAATAGGCGATGGATCCGCTGGCGCCAAGACCAACGACACCAAATCGATCGACGACAGCGAATGCGATGGCCAACCCGAGCAGCGTTTCAGCCAAATTGACGAAGAACGGAAGTCGAGTATCGCGTTGAGCGTAGAAACCACGCATTGCGTAGAGGAAGAGGGAGAAAGCGGGAAGGCCGCATAAGAACGCAATCAGTGTGTTCGACGTGGTGTCAGCGTTTGCTGAAGTGAATTCACCGTGCGCCAAAACCAGACGAACAATTGGTCCCGCTAACAAGATCATTCCAATAGTTGCCGGAAGGGCAATGACGAGTATCAGGCGAAGTCCGGCACCGAAACGATGGCGCATCCCTTCGATATTTGCCGCAGCGTGCAGAGCCGAAAGTTCTGGTGTGTAGGCGGTCATCACCGAAACCGTCCAGAGCCCGTAGGGAAGTTGGAAGAACAGCCACGCATACGCGTAGATCGAAACACCGTCGACGCCGTTGGCGAGAGTTTGGATGACGCCATACGCGATCAGATTCGAGATGACGTACCCAAGGGTCCAACCCGAAAGACGTCCGACTTCGCGAACGGCGGGATCACGCAGATCGAAGTTCCAACGAAGGCGAATGCCGGCGCTGCGCATTGCCGGCCAAAGCACCAAAGTCATCGCTGCGAGGCCTGCAGTTGTTCCGAATCCCAGAAGGAGAAGGAGCCCAGTGTCCTGACGAACTTGATCGAAGGTCAAGGCATCGCCCGAAGCGAGATGGGGGAGTGCCAGGAAGAGGCAGATCACAACGATGTTGTTGAGGACCGGCGCAAACGCTGGCACTGCGAATGAACGGCGGGCGTTGAGCAACGAGGTACCGAGACTCGTGAGACCGTAGAAAAGAATCTGCGGGGCGAACATCATTAAGAGCGGAACGGCAACGGCCGCCTGTGTCGATGCCTCGCTGGGCGATGACGACAGGTTGTAAAGGCGAATGATGAGCGGTGAGAGCGCAATTCCAACAACGGTGGCAGCGACAAGGACAACGCTGATGACGGTGGCGAGCGCGTCGATACCCCGGTTGTCATCTCGACCCGAATGGGCGACGACAACTGGGACAAGCGTTGCCGAAAGGATGCCGCCGAGGACAAGGTCATAGAGAAGGTTTGGCGTGTTGTTGGCCAGGTTGTAGGCCTCTGCCAGCGCGGTGGCACCGATCGCGTAGGCCATGACCCCCACGCGAAGGAATCCGGTAAGACGGCTCAGCCCCGTGCCAATGGCGACGATTGCGCTTGATCGGACGAGGTGATGCGTCCTCTGTGAGGTCGTGCCCTCGCCGGAGTTGCTCATCGGGTCTCACGCTAGTTGCCGCATGCTGCGGTGATTGTGAGGCCCGTTGGCACCGGCGTGACGACGACTACCCTTTGTACCTATGACTCCGCACGACGCCACGACCCCTATTGCTGAACTCGGACGCCGTTCAAAAGCAGCTTCTCGGGTTCTCGCTACCGCTTCTACGGCGCAGAAGAACGAAGCGCTGCTGGCCTCGGCAGACCTCCTGGTGTCTTCGGCTGAGTTGATTCTGTCTGCAAATGCCGTTGATGTCGCTCGCGCCGAAACCGATGGTGTGAGCCCGACAGTTGTCGATCGACTTCGTCTTGACGAAAAGCGAATTGGTTCTATGGCCAGCGGACTGCGCCAGGTTGCGTCTCTTGCTGATCCTGTCGGTGAGGTCATCGACGGATGGGTGCGTCCGAACGGTTTGCGTATTTCTCGCGTTCGAGTACCACTCGGAGTCATCGCAATCATTTACGAAAACCGCCCGAATGTCACCTCGGATGCTGCTGGGCTCTGTTTGAAATCCGGCAACGCCGCGTTTCTTCGTGGGTCGTCCGGAGCAATTGATTCGAATATCGCAATCGAGTCCGTCTTGCGCACAGCGATCGAGAGCGCGTCATTGCCCGCCGATTCGGTCATCCTCGTTGCTGACACGTCACGAGATGCGGCCGTAGAATTTATGCGCCAAAGAGACACCATCGACTGCCTCATTCCGCGAGGCGGCCCCTCTCTTATCGCTTCGATTCTCGAGAACGCAACAGTTCCCTACGTGATCGACGGCGACGGCAATTGCCATGTGTATGTCGATGCCGACGCCGATCTAGACATCGCAATCAATGTCATCGTGAACGCGAAGATGCAGCGTCCGTCGGTTTGTAACGCAGCAGAGACGTTGCTCGTGCACCGCTCGGTGGCAGGGGAGTTCTTGCCCCGAGCCGAGGCTGCCCTCGATGGCGTCGAGCTTCGAGCCGACCACCATGCCCTCGCGCTGCTCGCGGGCGCGGTGCCAGCGACCGCCGAGGATTGGTCGACCGAATTCCTCGACCTCACCCTCGCTGTTGGCGTCGTTGAGAGCATCGACGAGGCAATTGATCACATTGCCCGAAATAGTTCTGGTCACTCCGAGGCGATCATCACCCGGTCGCTTGAGGCGGCTGACAGATTCACGACAGAGGTCGATGCGGCTGCAGTCCTCGTCAACGCATCCACCCGGTTCGTCGACGGTGAAGAGTTCGGTTTCGGCGCTGAAATTGGAATCTCGACCCAGAAACTCCATGCCCGAGGTCCCATGGGCCTGCGTGAACTGACGACCGCCAAGTTCGTCGTGCGGGGTCAAGGCCAGATCCGGGGGTAGTCCTCTTTTCTCGGTCCACCCCGAGCCCTTGGGTGCCTTCGACTGGTCGGCGGGCCGGTACTGTCGGGAAATGGATTATCGCTTCGAAAACCCCGCGGCTGTACGTACCCGACTCCGTGAGGTCGACTACCTCTCCGACGAGGCCATCGCTGGTGTCGTGTTTCTTGCCGATCGCCTCGGCAAGCCGATTCTTGTGGAGGGCCCAGCCGGTACCGGCAAAA
>CAIKHC010000336.1 GCA_903827085.1 uncultured Candidatus Nemicrothrix sp.
CAATGCCTTCTCGTCGAACAAGGGAGCAAAGCACTCCAACAAGTAACGGAGTCGCTTTCCTTCCTTGCGAAGTTCATGCAACGCAATTGCCGGCGACTTCTTTGAAATCTTTCGGCCGTTCTTTACGAGCTGTCGGTTTGCCTTGTCGATCCGGCGCAAAACAATCCGGAGCACGGGTTCGTCGGCGAGATCGCCGCAACCAGTCCACGCATCGTCATCGGCGAGGAACGCAAGCCACGCAGTTCCGAATTCAGCGCGACGTAGTGAGCGCAGTTCTGCTGTCATTGCAGCGTGGCAATCGGCCCGGTGACGCAAGAGGACCTCGTTGAACGGGACGAGATCTTCACGACGTGCCGGCGGAAGCGTCGCTGCGAGTTCCGGGAACTCAATGAGATGCACATCGGCATCACGGGTTGGCGTGGTGACATCGCCAAGCCAGCGATACTCATGGCGGAACCGATCGCGAGATTCCGGATCAACAACATCCTCGCCGTCTTGCAAAATTGTTCGGATCCGCCGAACCGCTACCCGAAACGCGTGCAGATCTTCAGGATCGTTGCCGCTCAGCACACCCGAAAACGATTGGACCATGGAATCGTTGAGCGTCTGCAACACAGCTCGCCACGCACGGGCCGCCGACATTGTGGGCACGAGTGCAGCGTCGTCTTCCCCGCTACCCGCATCGCCTCCAGCGCTCGCACCTTGTTGCGCGAGTTCCCTCATGGGAGTCACCGACGCAGAAAGTGCGACGCTGCGCTTCAGTTTCTTTTCGAGCGCCGAGGCTTCGTCTTCGTAGCCCCGCAGCGGCAGGACTTCGAGCATCATCGGCAGAGTGACGCCATCGATGGTTTCGGAGCGATCAAAGATGATTCGTGCGGTGGTCTTCTCTTCATCATCGAGACAGGCCAACACTGCGATCTGCGAGTTCACCGTTGGACCAGCGACCAACTGGCCTCCGTCGACCAACGCAGCCAGCCTCGCAAATGCTGCGGAATCGGGAAGGTCGCTGGACTGCACTGGCGGGGTGGACGACACACAAGGGTCGTAGACGAGCACTCGGCCCTCGGCCGCCCACGTGAGCGACGGGGTTCCCTCGCCCGATGGCAGACGGAATTCCAGCGTGGTCTCGGCCTGTTTGAGCGTGCCGTTAGGAGTGTCGAGCCAACTGCGCTGGCCTTCATCGAGGCTGAGAAGCCGCAAGCCGAGGTGGTCGGTAAGCACGGCGAGCACCGAAGCGAAATCACCAGCAGCAGTGACCTCGTAGCGACGCACCTTGCTCACACACCCTCATTTCCAGCGATTGAACGTGGCCTGAGGCTAGTGGTGATCCCGGTTGCGATGGGTCACTTACGCGGTGGGCGCGGCAGGAACGGACTCGTGCGGCGCACGTAGTCCTCGTAGCCCGGTCGACGCTTGACCAATGACTTCTCAAGCAAGGTCACGCCCGACACCCGACGCAACAATGTGGTCATCACAACCGGGCCGATGACACCGAGCCAGGCCCAACCGCCAGCACCGAGTGAAACGAGGAAGATCCCGCACCACACGCTGGCATCACCGAAGTAATTGGGATGACGGGTGTAGCGCCACAGTCCGCGATCCATGACCTGCCCAGCCGAAGCCGGGTCGGCTCGAAATGCTTTCAGCTGCGCGTCGCCAATGGACTCGAATCCGAAACCGACCACCCAAACGATGGCGCCGAGGATGAGTGGCAGTACCCACCAGGAAGTTTTCGTGGCGATGCCGATACCGAACTGCAACGGCAGCGAGACAATCCACATGAGGATTCCCTGAAACACGTAGACGGTTCCGAGACTGACGAGCCAGAACTTTGCGCCGTGCTTCTTTCTCATGGCCTTGTAGCGATAGTCCTCGCCATGACCGAAGTTTCGAATGAAGAGGTGCAGCGATAGGCGCACTCCCCAGATCGTGACGAAGGTAAGCAACACGCCGGTACGGAGTGCGTCGACGTGCTGATGCATAGCGGCGAACGACACCCAGCCCACAACAACGAATCCGAGAGACCAAATAGGGTCGACGATCGATGCGTTCCGAAGAAACAGGCTCACCACCCACGTCGAAATCATGACGATGGCGATTGCGAGCGCGGACCACGCGAAGACAGACCAATGCATGAGCAGAACCCTACGGGCTGGTTGTTTGTTCCGCTTGTTTTCTTGGGGTGGGTCAGCGAGCGTTTACTGCACGCAACGCGTCGACAAGGATCGCTGCGCCCTCGGCACATTCCTCGTCGGTAAGCGTGAGCGGCGGCGCTACGCGGAGGCAATTGCCATACAGGCCGCCCTTGCCAACGAGGAGTCCGTTTTCGCGGCACTGCTCAAGAACTGCAGCGGCTGCAGCCGCATTCGGTTCGCGGCCGTCGGCGCCTACGAGCTCGATGCCGACCATGAGGCCCTTGCCCCGAACATCGCCAACGATGGACAACTCCTCAGTGAGTGGGCGCAGTGCCGCAAACATCGTTGCGCCTTGGTGCAACGAATTGGCCTGCAGATCGTTGGCCAACAGGTAATCGAGATTCGCCAATGCGCCCGCGCACACGAGCGGGTTGCCCCCGAATGTCGAAATCGAATTGGCGTTAACGCTGTCCATCAATGACGCACTGGCAACAACACCAGCCATCGCGAGACCGTTCCCAAGACCCTTCGCGAACGTGAGGATGTCGGGCTCAAGTCCGTGTGCTTGATAGCCCCAGAAGTTTTCGCCGGTACGACCCCATCCGGTTTGCACTTCATCAGTGATCCAAAGAATGCCGAACTCGCGACACACTTCTTGCAGTGCACCGAGCAACCCATCAGGCGGAACGGTAAAGCCGCCAACGCCTTGAATTGGTTCAGCAATCATGCACGCAACGTCACCCGCAGTTGTCGTGGCAATGACATGACGAAGATCTTCGACGATCGCGTCGACAAAACCCTTTTCGTCGCGATCGCGGAATGGCGAACGGAATGTGTCGCCGTTGTGCACGTACGACACTGCAAACGGCGAAAGACTCGACGATGACCAGCCGCGGTTTCCAGTAACGCCCATCGTGGCGAATGATCGGCCGTGGTAACTGTTACGAAGGGCAAGTACCTGGTTCGAACGACGAACCGTCGAGGCCAACAACAAAGCGGTTTCGTTGGCTTCTGAGCCCGAAGTAGCAAAGAACACTTTGGCGTCGGGGATTCCCGACAACTCCCCCACCTTCTCAGCGAGTTCAATCATGGGCTCAACGAGATACAGCGTTGAGGTATGCATCATCTTGCCGGCTTGATCCTGAATCGCAGCAACAACTTCCGGCAGCGAATACGCCGTCATCGTCGTGAGGATGCCGCCAAAGAAATCGAGGTAGCGCGTGCCCTCAGCATCGACAACATGGCGACCCTCGCCGCTCACTAACGAGATTGGCTTTTCGTAATACAACGCCAGCCAGTCGGGAAGCGCCCGGCGGTGTCGGGCCAGCAGATCTTCGTGAGTTGTCACGAGCGAATCTTGCCACTCCTCGAACGACTTCAGCGAAGCGAAAGTTGCAGAGAATCCATGCCGCGCAGCACAAGTCGGCCATTCCACGCCGGCGTGTCAATCGCCTGCAGTTCAGGGAAGCGCCGAATGAGGCGAGTGATGGCGATTGTGCCTTCCATACGAGCAAGCGAGGCGCCAAGGCAGTGATGCGTACCACTGCCAAAAGCGAGGTGGCGGGCGGCATCGGCACGGCGTAGATCGAGTTGATCCGCAGTCGGTCCGAAGACTGACTGATCGCGGTTCGCCGACCCAAGACTTGTCAGCACGAACGTGCCTGCCGCCACGTCGTGTCCACCGATCTGAATCGGTTCAAGGGTGATCCGTCGCGAGATCTGCACGGGCGAGTCATAGCGAAGAAGCTCGTCGATCGCCGTCGCCTCAACCGAGGGGTCGTCACGGAGCAGCTCGAGTTGGCCTCGGTTCTGCAGCAATGCCCACGTGCCATTGCCAATCAGGTTCACCGTGGTTTCGTGACCAGCAATGAACAGGACATTTACTTGGTCGACCAGTTCAATGTCGGAAAGCACATCGCCATTGTCCTCAGCGAGGATCAACGCACTCAGGAGATCATCACCAAGATTTGAACGTTTCCACTCAATGACATTGGCAATGTGCTCGCGCAGATTTTCGCCAGCCATCACCGCGGCC
>CAIKHC010000337.1 GCA_903827085.1 uncultured Candidatus Nemicrothrix sp.
ACCGGCGAGGAATGGTTCTTCCCCGGTCATTTTCCCGGTCGGCCAACGCTGCCCGGTGTGCTCATGCTTGAAGCAATCGCGCAGCTCGGTGCTTATGCGGTACTGAGCGACCCCGCATTCGCGGGCAAGTTGCCATTGTTCGGTGGTGTTGAGAAGTCACGATTCCGTCGTCAGGTTGTGCCGGGCGATGTGCTTGAACTTGAAGTCACGCTCGGCCGGATGTCAGCACGTGCGGGCAAAGGTTCGGGCCGGGCTCATGTCGGTGGCGAAACCGCCGCTGAAACCGAACTCCTCTTCGTCTTCGCCGACGCCTGAGTTATGGCTAAAGCACTGATCGACACGCCGATCGGTGCACTCACTGTTATTGCCAACGACATCGGCGTATGTCGCGTGTGGTTCGGCGACCTTGATGACACTGCCAGTGGGACTGAAGTTGCTGACGCGCATCTCGAGGTGGCACTTGCACAGTTGAACGCGTACTTCGACGGAGAACGCATGTCTTTCGATGTGGCGATTGATCGAAGCGAGCGTGTCGGCTTTCGTGGCGAAGTTTTGGGCGCGCTCGAAACCGTGTCGTTCGGGCAGACGATTACCTACGGCGAGTTAGCGGCGCGTGCTGGCCGACCCAAGGCTGCGCGTGCGGTCGGAAGCGCAATGGCCACGAACCCGGTTGCCATCATCGTGCCGTGTCATCGAGTGCTGCCACGTAGCGGCGGCGTCGGACAGTTTGGCGGGGGAGTACCCGCCAAAGAATGGTTACTGCGCCGAGAGGGAAGTCTCGACTGAGGCACCGCTCAGGCCGGCGGTGGGCCGATCACGACGCAGCCGTTATGGCCACCGAATCCGAAGCTGTTCGACAGCACCGGAGCAGGCGTCCATTCACGAGCCGCACCCACGACGATGTCAATTGGCGCCATCTCAGGATCGACGTTCTCGTAGCCCGCAGTCGGCGGAATCGCGCCTTTCTGCATGCCGAGAACGATGCCGACCGCTTCGAGCGAACCGGCACCACCAAGAGCATGGCCAGTGACGCCCTTGAATGAGGTAACCGCCGGCGGTGTGTCGCCAAAGACCTCGGCGATCGCTGCAGCTTCGGCAGCGTCGTTGAGGGGTGTTGAGGTTCCGTGAGCGTTGACGTAGGTGACATCGGATGGCACAAGACCCGCATCGGCAATGGCGGTGCGCATGCAGTTGATTGCCCCAACGCCGCCAGGAGATGGGGCCGTGATGTGGTGCGCATCGGCGTTCGATGCAGCTCCCATAAGTTCAGCGAGAATCGTCGCGCCGCGAGCCTTGGCTGATTCCATTTCTTCGAGTACGAGGACGCCAGAGCCCTCGGCAAGAACGAAACCGTTGCGGTCGCGGTCAAAGGGGCGGGACATGTTGTCCGATGACATCGCCGTCATGTTGGTGAAGCCAGCGATGCAGGTGGGAGTCATGACGGCTTCGGAAGAGCCGGTGATCATGGCATCGCACAGACCCGACACAATGAGCCGGTACGCGTTGCCAAGCGACTGTGTGCCAGCAGCGCAGGCGGTGCAGGTGTTCTCGCACGGGCCCTGCCATCCGTACTTCATGGAGATCGCCGCTGATGCAGCGTTGGCCATGAGCATCGGGACCATAAACGGGCTAACTCGTCGAGCGCCTTTGTGCTCGTTGACGAGCACCTGTTCTTCAAGAGTGGTGAGCCCGCCGATGCCGGTGCCGATCCAGACACCCTTGCGGGTGGGATCGCCGCCGACATCGCCGGACATTTTCAGTGCTTCGTCGGCTGCGGCCAACGCAAACTGAGCGAAGCGGTCGGTGCGACGCGCTTCTTTCGGATTAGCAAAATACGGCTCGGGATCGAAGTTCTCGATGCGACGCAGCCCTTCGGGCGCGTCCGAAAGCAGTCCGTTCCAGAACGCTTCAGTGCCGATGCCGCATGGGCTGACGACACCGACGCCCGTAATCGCTACCCGACGCTTGGTGCTCACCGCTTCGACATCACCAGTTCGTAGGCTTCGCCAACAGTCGTGATGTTCTCGAGTTCAGACTCGTCGACGGTGACGTCGAACTCTTCTTCAAGCTTCATGACGAGCTCGACGAGGTCGAGGCTGTCGGCATCGAGGTCTTCGGAGAACTTGGCTTCCATCGTCACCTGATCGGCTGAGACGGCGAGGATCTCAACAGCACAGGCCTTGAACTTTTCGAAATCGTCACTCATGGGGGCTCCTTGGTATTCGGTGCGACAAACCTAGTCGGGGGTCGCAGTGGTTTTGGTGCTGCTTGGGACTTAGCCGCCCATGCCGAGACCGCCATCGACGGGTAGGACTGCACCCGTGATGTAGCCGGCCTCGTCAGAAGCGAGGAAGGAAACGGC
>CAIKHC010000338.1 GCA_903827085.1 uncultured Candidatus Nemicrothrix sp.
ATCGTCCGACAGTCGACGCATCGTGAGAGCGTCGACACCATGACGCTCAACGATGTTTCCCGCGACCTCAAGAATTTCGTCAGCAGTGACCGGCCGACCATCGCGGTCGACCGGTACACCACTAATACGAGATGTTGCGCTCATGCGCGAGTTACTGCGGGATCAGCGGGAAGTCGTTACCGGTCAGCCAGTGACGGCCAACTTCCTTCACCGGTGCCCAGCGGTCGGTGAGATCCTGAGCGGTACGACCTTCGCCGAGCTGACCGAGGTCAGTAGGTGTCGGACCAACCTTCTCGGAAATCTTGCGCAACGCGTCCATGTCGAAACCAAATGCATCGCCGGCGCTAAGGCCGAGCATGACACGAGATTCGTCGATCGGAATGTCGTAGAAGGTCTTCTTCAACCATTCGTGCGTGTTGGGCCAAGTGCCTTCAGGATGCGGGAAATCGGTTCCCCAAAGCATGTTTTGGATTCCGATTTCGTAACGCTGTCCCATCTCACGACGCTTCACGTTGGCAAGGCCGGTGAAGCAGTTGCGGTCGATGTACTCGCTCGGGAGCATTTCCACTTTGCCTGAGAACGCGCCTGCACCGAGCTTTTCTGAGCCCTTCTGTCCCGCCCACAGGCGATCCCAGAACCAGAGGAGCTGCGGAAGCCACCAGCAACCACCTTCGGTCGCGCAGAACTTGAGGTTCGGGTAGCGCTCGAAGACGCCGGACCACAACATGAACCACATCGGACGCGCTGGCCACCAGGTGACCTCGGTGACGTAGATGCCGAGAAGATCGCCGTACTCTTCGCGCGGTGCCGAGCCCGAATGGGTCACGATCGGCATTTCGTATTCCTCGCACAACGCCCAAATGGGGTCATAGCGACGATCGTGATACGGGATCTGGTTGCACCAGCGTGCGGGGATCATTACTGCACCAAGACCGTGCTCCTTCGCCCACTTGATTTCGGCAAGAGCATCTTCAACTGGTCCGGTGATCGGAACTAAAGCGACGCCACATCGACGCTCGGGGTTCGTCGCGCACAACTCGGCAAGCCAGCGATTGTGCGCCTTCGCTCCGGCAAGGCCGAGCTCTGGATCCAAGTCGCCCGAAAGGCCGAGCCCGGCACCGAATGGAACCGCGGTGCGGCTTTCGACTGCGTCGGAGTCGGGATAGACAACTTCGGCAGCGACGCCATCGCTGTCGAGGGTCTGGTCGCGCTTGATGGCATCCCAGCCACCAGCGAGTTCCTCGTCGTGTTCTTCGAACCACTTCTTGGCGTACTTGTCGTCGCGAACTCCAAGACGTGTTGACGCTTCGATCAATTCCTGCTGCTCAAGAAGAAACCCATCGAGTTGATCGTGGTACTTCTTCTCGAGATAGGGGCGATAGTCATTCGTCGGCAAACCAGCGTGACTGTCGGCAGCGATGATCAGGTACGGGTCGTTATCGGCAAAATCTTCAGGCTTCATTGTTTTCTCCTCAGTCACTCGGTTGCGAACTCATAGCCTGCAAATGCAGGGCACATATTTGCGTCAATAGGGACAGATCGTGGCGGCAAACCAGCGAACACCTCATCGACCTTCGGGCCGATGCGGTCGGCGATTGGACGCAGGAGGTCAAGGTCGAAGCCGTACAACTTCGCCGCATTCAACGAAAGCATCATTTCCGCTTCGTTCTTCGGAACGCCTGCAAATGCAAGAGCGATCGCTTCACGTGAATACGGAGAACTTGCTTCCTTGTGCGGGTAGTCCGATCCCCACATGATCCGATCGACACCGACCTGATGACGCACGCCCATTTCCATCGGACGAATAAAGCTCGCTCCGACGTGACACTGTCGGGCCCAGTACTCGCTCGGCTGAAGGGACAGCTTCGCCATTACTTCGGCTCCCCACACCTGCTCCTGTGATCCGCTTGAAGAGCGCATGCGGTTAAAGAAGTAATCAAGGCGCAGGAGTTCGTCTGGAATCCACGCTGTTCCCTGTTCAGTGAACACAAGTTGCATGTTGGGGTGACGCTCAAGAGCCCCACCAAGAATCAATTGATAGAACGCGCGGTGTGCGTACCACGACACCTCGAGCAAAAACGTGATCGTGTCTTCAGGGTCGGGACCCATGGGAGGCGCCGCCGAACCAGTGTGGTGATTCACCGGCATGTCGAGTTCTTCGCAAGCCTGCCAAATTGGTTCATAGCAAGCGTGATGCAGTTGCTCGAGACCACTTCCAGGAGGAGTGCCCGGCAGAAGCACTCCGCCATGGAGACCTTGCTCGCGGGCCCAGCGAATTTCCTTGACAGAATTTTCAACGTCATGAAGGTTGATCTGCACAACACCAGCGCGACGACCTGGGTAGTCATTACAGAAGTCAACAAGCCAGCGATTGTGTGCCTGCAGGCCGGCCCAACGCCGATCGGAATCGGCCTTGGTCACCGCAGGCGGCTGCGCCGTCAAAGAGGTCTTGGGGAAAAACGGAGGAATCGTGTTGGGGTAGATGATCTCTGCTG
>CAIKHC010000339.1 GCA_903827085.1 uncultured Candidatus Nemicrothrix sp.
AGTCGGTTGACCGCCGAGATTGCCCATAGAGAGGGACGCTCGATCGAGCACTCGAAGAGCAAGGTCGCCGAGACGATGTTGCGTCGTTGCAAACGCCACTTTGAATCCAGATCCTGAACCCATGGCCAAGCCTCCGCGTGCACCTTGTGAAACATTTCGCTTCGTGAATGCCCACAAAGCATCAAGGTCGGCGCCAATGATGCCGACCTCGCGTCGGATGCTGTCGTCGCTCCAAATCAATTTGCCGTTTCGTGTTGTCGATCTCGCCATTTCGATGAGTTCTTGAAAAACGTTTGTTGTATCGAGCAACTCACCAACAAATCCCGTGCCTCGCTCGAAACTGAGCGTGACGTTCGCAACTCGCCAGCCGTCATTCTCGGCGCCAACGAGGTTCGCAACAGGAACTCGAACCTCGTCCAGAAACAACTCAGCAAACTCGGTGGAGCCGTGAACCGTGACGAGTGGCCGGACATCAATGCCAGGAAGATCCATGGGCATGATGAGCCAACTGATGCCCTTGTGCTTCAGTTCGTTTGGGTCGGTGCGAACCAGCATCTCGCAGTAGTCGGCTGCGATGGCGTGTGAGGTCCAAATCTTTTGCCCGCTGACGATGTAATCGTCGCCGTCACGGAACGCTCGTGTTCGAAGCGACGCGAGGTCGCTACCTGAACCGGGTTCGGAGAACCCTTGGCACCAAACGTGTTCCCCCGTGAGTATCCCGTTCAGGTGATGCGCCTTTTGGGCATCGGTCCCTTCGGCGATGATCGTGGGCCCCGCATGCATTTGCCCTACAAATCCAAGTCCGACATCGGGTGCCTTTGCCGCGGCCGATTCCTCGAGGAAGATCAAGTGCTCCGTCGGGGTCGCTCCGCGTCCACCGTGCTCCGCTGGCCAGTTGATGCCCGCGTAACCCGTGTCGAACAGCATTCGCTGCCACTGAGCGTCGTACGCCCGTCGTCCCGGCCAATCGTCGGGTGATGGCGGTGGCGGCATTGAGGCAACCGCGCCGCGAAGCCAGCTGCGCACTTCGGAGCGGAAAACTGCATCGCTTTCGGAATCACGTAAATGCATCATGAGCCTCGTTGTGTCGGCATGAGGAAATCTTGGATCATTGCGGCTCGTTCCACTCGATTGTGCGGTCGGAACGTTCGGGCTGGCGACCGATCTTGAGTGGGGCGAGGGGAGCGTCGCACATGAGGAATCGTTCGTAGTTCTCGGCCGCCCAAAGGAGATCGCGCCACAGTCGAAGACTGGGATCGGAATCTCGGGCCTTCTCGACCTCGGACCATTGCTGCCATTCGGGGACTGCCCAGATCACGATGCACTCATCGTCGCGGCGCATTGATGTCTTGAGTGCTCCGACAAGATCCCACCCAAACGGCTGATGTGCGCCTACCGCGATATCGCGAACCTTTGACAGGAAGGTGTCTGCTTCGCCTGGTGCGACCCGAATCGTGTCGTGGGCGTAGGCCACGCCAGAGACTCCGTCGGCGCAAAGCTCTTCGATGGTGCGAGTCCACGGGGCGGGGATGAGGACTCGGTCGTAACCGCCGGATCGGAAGTTGGCGGCTTCATTCCACCAGGCTTCGAGCTTGGGGTCCTGTAGAGAGGGACGGCCAAGTTCATGAGCAAGTGCAGTCGCTAGTCCGTCAAGACCGTCTTCTTCCCACATGTTGACGACCCGGGGCCAATGATTAGTCGTACCAACCACTCCCCACACACCGAAACAACGTTGACCGCGATCGTCTCGAGCCATCGGGCACCAGTTGGCGGTCATGTGATGCATGTAATTCGCGCGATTCGAGCCAATGATGTCGATGAA
>CAIKHC010000340.1 GCA_903827085.1 uncultured Candidatus Nemicrothrix sp.
AGAGTCGCAAATGCAGCTGCGATGTCAAACGCCTCCGCGACAGAACTCGCTCGCGATGCACCCATCTGTCTGCACATACCGTCAAAGACTCGGTCGTCGGTCGCTAGTGACCCGGTGTGGCTCGCCGCTGCCTTTGCTCCAGAACCTGATGCGCCACCTTTCAAAATGACAACGGGCATCCGACGACAAACTGCCTCGAGACGATCGGCGAAGGAACGACCCTCGGCCACACCTTCGAGATAGACAAGACCGACTGTGGTCTCGGGGTCGTCGGCGTAATACTCGAGCATGTCTATGACGCCGACTTGGGCTGCGTTCCCCACCGAAATTGCGCGGCTCACACCTACACCGCTTTGTCGCGACAAATTCATAAAAGACGAAACGAAATTGCCCGATTGACTTGCGATTCCGATGCGGCCCGCGGGCGGGTAGGGCGCAACAATTTGAGCGCAAAGGTGAGACGGCGTGGACACCAAGCCTTGACCGTTTGGTCCGACAATCAAGAGGCCAAGTTCGTTTGCGAGATCAACGAGTTCGGACTGGAGCTTCAAGCCGTCCTCCCCTGACTCGCCGTATCCCGCAGATGCAATAAAAACAGCGCGGATGCCCTTCGCGGCGGCCTGTCGCAAAAGCTCGGGGTTCGATGCTGCAGGGGTGCAGACAAAGACAAGGTCTGCGACGCCGTCGGGGACCTCGGTGAGATCAGCGAGCGTTGGCCGACCGAGCACCTCGGATCGTTCGCGATTCGTGGCGAATACCTCTCCGGCGTATCCGCAAGAAAGGATGTTGTGCAATGCCACGTATCCGAACTTGCCCGGATGGGTTGACGCCCCAGCTACAACGATTGCCCTTGGATCAAAAAGAGCCTTGAAATGCTCGGCGGAAATCACAACGCGCCGGCCTGTGAGGAAACCTCGACAAGTGCATCGAGAGCAATCGGCAAACCATCGACGACCATGACAGGGTTCAGATCGATCGAGATCAGCCCGTCTATTTCTGAAGCCGCAACTGACAGGGCGCAGAGCAGATCCGCGAGTGCGGAGCTATCGACCTCGGGCTCACCGCGGAACGGGCCAAACAACGACTGGCTCCGCAGCGAGTGCAGCATGTCGAACGCGTCATGACGTCGGAGTGGCGCGAGCCGAACAGTGACGTCCGCGATCGCTTCGGCGAGGACTCCCCCGAGTCCGAAAACGACTGTGGGTCCAAACACAGGGTCGACGGCAATTCCGGCAATAAATTCACGCAGGCCCGAGGCCATTGGAGCAACGAGTACTCCGGTGGCATTGTCTTCAGGACGCGCTGCATCGAGCAATTCTTGGCACGCTCGGCTGATCGCATCAGGACCCACGACGCCAAGGCGTACGAGTCCCCGCTCAGATTTATGAGCGATGTTTGAGCCACAAAGCTTCAGAGCCATCGGTACGTCGAACTCCTCAGCAAACGCAATGGCTTCTGTTGGGTTCGCAACGAGAGCTTCGGGAAGGAACTCCACTCCGTAGCTCGAAAGCAATGCCTTTGATTCGGCTTCAGAGAGGGTTGTCGTCATGATTCGAGAGCTGCTCGGAAGAACAATCGAAGGTGCTGAAGTCTCTCTTCAAGTGCGTCGAGAGCGAGTGGGTCCCGATCAAGGAGGCCCTCGATGAACGGGAGGTCGCTGAAGTAACTGAGAAGCGCTCCGTAACCAGTCAGCATGAGTTGTTCGGCATCGAATCGCCGAAAGGTTCCGGCTTCCATCTCGACGGTGAAGTAGTCGACAGCTTTTTCGAACAGCGGACGCAACGC
>CAIKHC010000341.1 GCA_903827085.1 uncultured Candidatus Nemicrothrix sp.
ATGAAGCAGAACGCTCATCAGGTCGTCGCTGGGATTCTCGGCGCGCTCAGCGCACATGGCATCGGCGTACATGAACATGTCTGTTGCCGCCTGTGCCCGCTCTTCCGGAGTCACTGATGCATCGAAACCAAAGGTTTTTTCGGTCCAGTCGAAAACTTGGGCGCGATCTTCCTCGGGCACACCGACCATGTCAGCAATCACGTGCAACGGAAGCCACAAAGCGAGGTCGTGGACGAGGTCAGCACTTGTTTGTCCAGCGAGACCATCGATGATGTCATTCGTTCGCGTGCGAAGCATGTCGCCCAACTCGGCAACTCGCTTCGGCGTGAACCCCTTATTGATGATCTTGCGCAACTTCATGTGATCAGGAGCATCAAGACTGATCATCAGCTGATCGCTACCACCAGAGGCCGATTCATTGATGCCATCGTCGATGAACGGATCTGGGGCGTTGCGATAGGTCGACGCATCGCGCGACACCTGCTGGACGTCTGCGTATCGAGTCACCACCCACAATTTCTCGCCCTGATAGGACGGGTGATCAAGACATGCCACAGGGTCGTTGTCACGAAGCCACCGGTAGTAGTCATAAGGAACGCCGTGTGTGTATGTGGCAGCGAGATGAAGAAGCGGTGCATCTACGAATGTGTCAGTCATAAGAACTCCTCTAGGGAACTTGCAACCATTGTGTCAGTCACGACCCGACAGGGACCGTCGTTCAGATTCGTTGGTCAGTCGCTCAGGATCGAGGCCATGCGTTCGGTGGTATCGATCCATTCCTCGACCATCTCACGAACGACATCTTTCGTCGGACGGACTTTGTTGAGGCGACCGACGATCTGACCAACCGGGAAGCCGATCAGCTCGCGAGTACCGACCCGCTGGGTGCGACGACCGGCTTCTTGGTGAAGGATGCCTTGCAATGGCATAGGCAACGTTCCAGGGGAATCTTCTGCTTCCCATGCATCGGTCCAGGCCGTGCGCAACTGTCGGGCCGGCTTACCAGTCATTGCCTTTGAGCGAACGGTGTCTCGTGAGGTGGCCGCAAGCATGTTTTCGAGTGCAGCGGGATTGGTGTCGGCTTCGGACACGGTGAGCCACATCGATCCGGTCCACGCACCCTGGGCACCGAGAGCAATCGCAGCGGCCATCTGTCGGCCCGTGGCAATGCCGCCCGCTGCGAGCACGGGAATATCGGGCCCAACTGCGTCGACGACCTCGGGCACCAACACCATGGTTGAGATCTCGCCGCAATGTCCGCCCGCTTCAGTGCCCTGGGCCACGATCACATCGACGCCTATGGCAACCTGACGTTCCGCATGCACCTTCGAGCCGGCCAAGCCACCAACGAGGATTCCGGCTTCGTGAGCCCGCTCAATGACATACAGCGGTGGCGGCCCGAGCGCGTTGACGATCATCTTCACATTCGGGTGATTGAGACAAACCTCGATCTGGCTCGGACCCATTGCATCGACATTCAGGCCAGCCGCAGCTACTTGGCCAACTTCCAATTCAGGCGGCAGTTCGGGAACGTTGTACCGCGCCAACAGACCGTCAACGAACTCTCGATGCTGATCAGGAATCATGGCATCGAGGGATTCAAACGATGCGTCCTCTCCCCCGCCTTTACCGATGTAATTCACCGGCATGGCGAAGTCGACGCCATAGGGCTTGCCGTTGACATGTTCGTCAATCCAGTTGAGTTCGATTTCGAGTTGCTCAGGGCCGAACGCCAGAGCGCCGAGAACACCGAAACCACCGGCATTCGTCACGGCAGCAACCACGTCTCGACAATGAGAGAAAGCAAAAATCGGAAACTCGACACCAAGACGCTTGGCTATTGGAGTGCTCATGGGTTCCCCTTTGGTTCATAAATGGGATTCGCTGGTCACGGGCGAGACTCGCTGGTCACGTGCGACATAAGATATACAACTCAAAAGATAATGTAGCACGAAGAGAGTGCTCGGACTGTGCCGACTGACGCGTCGGACTGACCGACGGCCTAGATTGCGAGGGCTGTGCCGCCAGGCCAGCCCTTCGCCCGACAAGGAGTTCCCATGAGGACACGAGCCGCAGTCCTGTACGCCCCTCATACTGAGTACAAGATCGAAGAGATCGAACTCGATGAGCCGAAGGCCAACGAGGTCCTCGTGCGTTTTGTTGCGAGTGGCATGTGCCACTCCGACGAGCACATGGTCACCGGCGATATGGCGATGGACCCAGCGATCATCGAAATGCTCGGCTGGCAGCAGTACCCAATCATTCTCGGACACGAGGGTGGCGGCATCGTTGAGAAGGTCGGCCCCGGCGTCACCGAACTTAAGGCCGGCGACCACGTCGTTACCTCCTTCGTTCCTTCATGTGGACGTTGCCCCTCATGCGCAAAGGGTCAGCAGAACCTTTGCGATAACGGTGCACACCTCCTTTCCGGCCGCCAGGAAGATGGAACCTCGCGTCACCACCTTCTCGATGGCACCGACCTCGCGACCATGTGCTGTCTCGGCACATTCGCTGAGCACTCGGTAATGAACATCAATTCGCTTGTAAAGGTTGAAGAAGACCTTCCTCTCGACAAGGCCTGCCTCGTCGCTTGCGGCGTCACCACCGGTTGGGGTTCAGCCACCTACGCAGCCGAGGTTGCACCCGGCGACACTGTGGTTGTCATTGGTACCGGCGGCGTTGGCATGAACGCCGTTCAGGGCGCACATCTTGCGGGCGCTCGGTACGTCATCGCTCTCGATCCGGTCGAATTCAAGCGCGAACAGGCGCAGAACTTCGGCGCAACGCACGTTGCATCAGATGTTGCCGAAGCTCAAGCACTTCTCGGCGAACTGACATGGGGTCGCTTGGCCGACAAGGTCATCGTCACCGTCGGCGAAGGCAAGGGTGCCGACCTCGAGTCCTACATGGGCATGGTTGGCAAGGGTGGCCGCTTGGTTTTCACGGCCGTTGCCAACATGAACGAAAACGATGTGCAGCTCAACCTGTTCGCATTCGCAATGCAGCAGAAGCAACTTGTCGGAACCATTTTCGGCAGCGCAAACCCGCGTTATGACATTCCGAAGCTTCTCGGTCTTTACCGAAGCGGCCACCTGAAGCTCGACGAGCTCATCACTCGCACCTACACCCTTGATCAGATCAATGAGGGCTACCAGGACATGCGTGACGGCAAGAACATCCGCGGCGTCATCATTTACTGATTCGCGCGTACAACTGGATTCATCCGCATACGGCGGGTTCGATTGGCTGAAAGGTCAGCGGACCCGCCGTTGCAGTGGTGCTGCATGACAACTGCAGTCGATCTGCTGGTCACAGGCCCCGGAGCGACCAATCGGCGCAAACCGGTCGGGGTAGGCGATGCCCGCTTCGACGCGGCCGAGAAACACACAGCCACATTCCGCGCACGCCCATCCTGTCTTTGCTATTTCGATGAGTTCGACCCCACCGATACCGAAAGCGGCAGCAACGGACTCGGTCGACCTCGCCCAGCGACCCTTCGTATCGTCGGTCGTGTCGCGATCATCGGTGTCTTGCGAGGGAAGGATCTCCCCCGCCATCACTGCGCCGAGGGTTGCACAGGCAATGAGATCTTCGAGAGCCGTTGCATCGGCAGCGCCCGGGTGCTGACCCGAACGCGCGGTTGCGTCGAGGACCTGTAGAGAAGAGTGCACTCGAAGAACGAGGGCTCCTTGTGCAGGGGGACGTCGCGTGTGCCAGAGCCCACCCGCGAGCAAAAGATCAGCACGATGTTCAACAGAAGCCGCTAATGGTTCTGGCTGCACAAATCCGCCACTCAGAACAAAGGTATTCGTGACGGCCGTGATGACCATCCGCCGCCAGTGACTACCGATATCGGTGAGTCGCTCCGAGCGCATCTGCTCGATCGACTGAGATGGTGCAAGGTGCTCGACAAGCAGTGCCTCGAGAATGATCCAGATCGATTCGACCGCGGTCTCAGGATCCTCTGACGGCATGCCAAGTTGCGCAGCAATAAACGCCTGACGAAGAACTGTTTCTGCCCGCTCGCGATTCGCATCGCCATAGGTGAACATCTCCACCGACTCAGTCCCAGACACGACAAGATTCTTACCTCGGCTCGCCCGGTCGTGCGGACCCGAAGGTTGAATCTCTCGTCACGCGACGTCAATACTGACGGCGCGCCGACCTAGTCTCATCATGTGGAGACGACCGTGACGACACTCGGACCAGTGGTTTCGACCACTTCAACGCTCATCGGCCCAAACGGGACTGCTCCCGGGCTCGCCTTCATTGAGCAGCAATCGAAACCACTCGAAGACTCAAGCGGCGAACGCGCCGCTGCACTGCCGTTGCTGGTCGCCGGCATCATTCTGCTCGTGATCTTCACCACGATCTTTGTGCGTGCTTGGCGCCGCAAGCAGCGCCGGGCCACAAAGCCCTGACTCGACTCAGCGTCGAAGCAGCGAAAGCAGGCGAAGGATCTCGAGGTAGAGCCACACGATCGTGACGGTGACGCCAAGAGCGGCAAGCCACTCCATTCGGCGAGGCGTAGTTCCGGCCTCTACCGACTGCTCGATGAACGCGAAGTCAATCGCAAGGTTCATGGCTGCAACGATGCAGATGACCACGCTGATCCCGATACCAAGAGGTGTCGGACTATTCCAGAAGGTGATGTCGGCGCCAAAGATCGAAAAGATCCACGAAGCGAGATACATCACCATGATGCCGCCTGTCGCGGCGACAGTGATGAGTACGAACTTCGGGGTGACCTTCACGATGCGGGTGACGTACAACACGAACATCACCAGGACCACACTCAGAGTGGCGAGCACCGCTTGCACAACAATGCCGTCGTACATTTGGTTGTAATAGGCGGAAATAGCGCCGAGAAATGCGCCTTCGCAGAGCGCATACAGCGGTGCAGTAGCCGGGCCCCACTTCGGCTTGAAAATGGTGGCGAACGCGAAACCAATCGCAGCAAGCGCAGCGATGATTGTCCACCCAGGGAACGAAGTTGTGCTGACCACAACGGTCTGTCGCGTTGCAGCATCAAACACTTCTTGGGTGGTCTGATTCACCTGAGACCAGCCAACCCAGCCCATGACGCAGATGATCGCAAACATCACGCCAAGTGCCGACATGGTGCCGCCGTAGGTCATAGTGCGAGTGACCGGCGAAGTGCCATAGCCCTCAGCGATGACCTGCTCGAAGCGCTTGTCATTCAGAAC
>CAIKHC010000342.1 GCA_903827085.1 uncultured Candidatus Nemicrothrix sp.
ACGCTTGCTCGTTGGCAAGAAGGCACCTCATTGCCTACGCGTTCCGTACAGCCATAGTTCTTCCCATCTTTCATACCTATCTGCGAGGTCGTCATGTCGCTGAAGATTTCTCCTGCTCGCTCACTACCGGCTGCAGTTGATGCCATCGTCCTCGCAGTGGCTTCGGACAAGTGTTCCGATCGGGCACTGAAAGCGCGAGGGCTGCCGGTTACCGCACTTCGTACGCAAGGTTTTACCGGCGCTGCAGATCAGGTTGCGTTTGTTGTTGATTCTTCGGGGCGCTCAGCGATCGTGATCGGTGCTGGCGCATCGAAGTCAATTGATGACAACCGACTTCGTCGCATAGGCGCTCAAGCAGTGCGCGCCGGTTCTCGGTCAAAGCGCATCGGGGTCGACGTTCTTGACCTTATTGAAGCAGGTAGCGCTACAGAGAAGGCGAGTTCGATTCGCGCCCTTGGCGAGGGTCTCGTCCTTGGGTCGTATCGCTTTACCGAATATCGGTCAGATCCGAAGCCCGTTGTCCTAAGTGCAGTAACTGTCGCCGGGGTTTTTGGCAAGACCGCAACCGATGCGTTTGCGCAAGGTCTGAAGATCGGCGAAGCGCAGAATTTCGCACGCGATCTGGTGAATCGTCCCGGCGGCGACCTCACGCCTGCTGCGCTTGCGCAAGAAGCAGTCAAGCTCGCCCGTCGCGAGCGGCTCACGATCGAAGTTCTCAATCTTGCCCAGATCCGCCGCCAAAAGTTGGGTGGCCTCCTCGGTGTCAATCGTGGGTCCACTCAGGAGCCCCGATTCGTCAAGATCACCTATATGCCACGCGCCCCAAAGGGAACACTTGCGCTTGTCGGAAAGGGCATCACGTTCGATTCGGGTGGTCTGTCGATTAAGACCGGCGAAGGCATGATGACCATGAAGATGGACATGGGCGGTGCCGCTGCCGTGCTTGGTTGTTTCGCAGCGATTCGAGCAGTTGCGCCCAAGTGCAAAGTCGTTGGCTACATCCCGATGACCGACAACATGAGCGACGGCGACGCAACCCGCCCTGGTGATGTCCTCACAATTCGCAATGGCACAACGGTTGAGGTGCTCAACACCGATGCGGAAGGTCGCCTCGTCTTGGCCGACGCTCTGTCGCTTGCCACTGAAGATGCCCCCGATGCAATCGTTGATCTCGCAACTCTTACCGGTGCGGTTGAAATCGCCCTCGGCGGTCGCATTGCCGCGGTGATGTCGAATAACGATGCTTGGCTCGACGATGTCGAAACTGCCGCAGAGTCGGCCGGAGAGCGTATGTGGGCGCTTCCATTGCCTTCCGATTACCGAGCGTTCCTCGATTCTGATGTTGCTGATCTACGGAACATTTCAAAGTCTCGCGGTGGTGGCACGATTACAGCTGGTTTGTTCTTGCAGGAATTCGTCGGCGACAACATTCCATGGGCGCATATCGATATCGCTGGCACCGCGTGGTCCGACGCTGACGATGCTGAAACCACAAAGGGCGGCACAGGATATGGCGTTCGCACCTTGCTTGAATTGGCCCGAACCTTTACGCCGCGTCGCCGTTAACGAATTCGTGTCTCGGGGGAGTCGCTTTTATCGACTCTCGATGCGGGTGGCGAGCAAGTGCCCAGCGAATCGCGTCATGCGCAATAGCTGGATGAAATCGCCAGCGATGGAGTTGCCGTTCAACGCTCTGATTGTCCTCGCCAAGCTGCATCATTGAGAGGGCAAGTGAACGGGCTCGTTCTTGCATTTGTTCAAATGATGGCGAGACGTTTGGTCGGTTCAGCCACTGGTTGTGTTCGTGGCGTAACGAATTCGGCAGCCGCTCGGTTTGTGCTCGAGTGAGAGGTGCAAGCCGCCGGCGAACGGAGATTGTTGAGGTTCCGTGCATACGCGCAGCGCCAAAGCGACAGCAACGCTCGAAGGTTCGCAGTAGTGGGGCATTGCGACCGCCTCGCATTCCAACGCCTAGCGACTGCGCGGTATCAACGAGATCGAGTTCAAAGCCGTCAGGGTGATGATCGAGCCCATCGGCGAGTCGGCGCAGGAGCCATACCGAGGAGGGCCCCAAAATCGGAAGCCAAAACTTTTCGACATAGGCCGAGCGAGGATCGTGGCCAAGTTGGTCGATGACGGGGTCGGACCATGCATCGACTGCAATCGTCGGTGCTGGTTGGATCGGATCGTTGATGAGAGTCACGGCTCCTCCTGAGGATGTCGCTGCACATCACGACGTTTCGTGATGTTTCGGTGACTGTCGTCTCGGAGTGCCGAAAGGTCAACGGGCCAGATGGACCGTTCCTGAGCGGGCGGCGTGCTTGGCCGACTTAGGAGGAAGCGGAGTCGCTTCCCAAATCATTGCCATTGTCTGGTGTGTCGATCGATTGCTGGAGTTCAGTCACGCGCAATCGCAAGAGGGCAAGTTGCTCGGCAAGTTCGCGAGTGCGGTTTTCGGAACGAGTGAGTTCGTAGGAAAAGTGCACGACGATAAGAAGCAAGAGTGCGAGTCCGAGGAGAATCAGCAATGTGGGCTGATACCAAATCCCCAGCCGTTCCGCCGTCCAGTCGAGGAGACCAGGAACGGCAGCGATGACAACCATGACCGCGCCGAGGCTGAGCCACAGGAGTGAATACTTCGCCTTCAAATGTCGGCGGCGTACAAGAACGATGATTCCGACAATCGCGAGTGCGACGAGGATGGCGAGTGCGACGTGTGCGCGAAGGCTCATGATGCTGCCTCCTTTGCATCGCGGGGCCGACGAGGAGTATTCGCCAACGACACCAAAACGCGCAGGTAGTGGTACACGAGTCGAAAGCTGCGAGTTGAAGCTTGGCCACCGGCGCGTTCGCGCATGGTGACGGGAACTTCACGTACATCGAAACCGGCTCGACACGCGAGCACAAGCGCTTCGGCGGAATCCATGTACTCAATCGGATAGTCGGTGGCGAACATTGCGAGCATGTCAGCGTCGAATGATCGAAATCCCGAAGAGGTGTCGGTGAACTTCTGTCCGGCGAGACGTTCAATTGACCAGCGCAGGATTCCCATCGCAGCGCCTCGGCTGCGCCCGACGTGGTAGTCGCCAACACCAGCAAATCGTGATCCGATCACCATGTCGGCGCCTTCAGCGAGCGGAGCCAAAATCGCGGAGATTTGCGATGCGTCATGTTGGCCATCGGCGTCGAACTGGATGGCGCGTCCGTACCCTCGTTCAACAGCAAATCGGAAACCGGTGCGCAGGGCGCCGCCAATACCCAAGTTGAACGGAAGGCGAATGCAGATCACGCCGTTGGCTTCGGCGAGATCGGCGGTGTCGTCTTTGGACCCGTCATCGATAACGACCACGTCGAAGTCGGGAACAGTGCGCTTCAATTCGGCGAGGGTCGAGGGAAGGGTCTCGTGTTCGTTGAACGCGGGAATGATGACGAGCACCCGGTCGCGATTGTTGGCCCTGTCCTGCATTGCTGATGAGGCTACTCCAGTCCGTTTTGCTGCCTCGGCTCTCGGCAACGTGCTCGGGGTGGGCCACAATTGAGCCATGCATGAGGCCGCAGATGAGAGTGACCCGCAAGCGATCGAGACTGCTCGTCGTGTGATTCGCAACGCGTCGTCAGTGGCGGTACTGACAGGGGCCGGGATCAGTACCGACTCGGGTATTCCCGATTTCCGTGGACCAAACGGCGTCTGGACCCGCAACCCCGAAGCCGAGAAGCGATCAACGATTCAGCACTACTTGGCCGATCCCCAGGTGCGACGAGATGCATGGCAGATCCGGCTCGAATCAGACATGTTCACTGCTTCACCGAACGATGGCCATCGAGCACTGGTCGATCTCGAGCGCTCGGGGCGTCTCCACACGTTGGTGACACAGAACATCGACGGACTCCATGTCATTGCCGGAAGCTCGCCCGACAGCGTGGTTGAGATTCATGGCACGGTGCACCGGTGGGAATGTGTCGAGTGTGGCGCGCGCGGTCCGATGGAGGAAGCTCTTGATCGAGTCCGAGCGGGGGACCCCGATCCTTCGTGTCCGATCTGCGGCGGAATCATGAAGTCGGCGACGATCATGTTCGGACAGTCGTTAGTAACGGCTGACCTCATGCGAGCAGAGATTGCAGCCACCGAAGCAGACGTGTTGCTCGCTGTCGGGACAAGCCTCATGGTCTACCCAATTGCAGGGATGGTGCAGGTTGCGCTGGAGGCAGGGCGCTCTGTGGTGATTGTTAACGCTCAATCGACGCCCTTCGATCTGCAGGCGACAGTTGTCGTGCAGGGCTCAGCGTCATCAATTCTTCCAGCCATTCTTTAGGCGATGAGCCGGAGGTGGCGGAAAGCCGACCTAATCGGTAGGGTTTTGCTACCGAGCACGAGATTCGCTCGATCCCCCGAGCACTAGAGGCAACCTATGGCCACCTTCCGAGACCTCCTCTCGCAGACAAAGAGCCAGATCACCGAGATCGAACCGGCCGAAGCCGAAGCGCTGCGCGCCCAACCGGCCACGGTGTTCCTTGACGTTCGTGAGCCCGACGAGTTTGAGCAGGGCGCTATTCCGAACGCTGTCTTCATTCCCCGTGGCCATCTCGAAGCTCAGGTCGAGAGTCGCATTCCCAATCGGGACTCAAAGGTTGTGGTGTTCTGCGCCGGCGGCGTGCGTTCGGCGTTCGCGGCCAAGACACTCGGCGAGCTTGGGTACACCGATGTTCTTTCAATGAACGGCGGTTTCAACGCTTGGAAAGACCAGGGGCGTGACTGGTCGGCACCTCGCACGCTCAGTGCTGAACAGCGCAACCGCTACCAGCGACATCTTCTCCTGCCTGAGGTTGGTGAAGAAGGTCAGCTCAAACTTCTTGATTCGAAGATCCTGCTTCTCGGCGCTGGCGGCCTTGGTTCGCCATCAGCGCTGTATCTCGCAGCAGCAGGTGTTGGAACGATTGGCATCATCGACATGGATGTCGTCGATGAATCAAATCTTCAGCGTCAGATCATTCACAACATCGAGCGCGTCGGTATGCGCAAAGTCGACTCAGCGGCAAAAACGCTTCAGTTATTGAATCCTGAAGTCAATGTCATCACTCACGACATGCGTCTCGATGCGTCGAATGTTGTAGAGCTGCTTTCGCAGTACGACCTCGTTGTCGACGGTGCTGACAACTTCCCGAGTCGTTACCTGCTCAACGATGCATCGCTAAAGACGGGCACGCCAGTTGTGCACGGGTCGATCTTCCGCTTCGAAGGTCAGATGACAGTGTTCCTTCCGCACGATGGTCCTTGCTACCGCTGCTTCCTGCCCGAGCCGCCCCCGCCGGAACTTGCGCCGTCCTGCGCCGAGGCCGGAGTGCTTGGCGTTCTTCCCGGCATCGTTGGCTCGATCCAGGCGATTGAAGCAATCAAACTCCTGCTCGGTCTCGGTGATTCATTGTCCGGCCGATTGATGGCTTATGACAGCCTCGAGCAGTCGTTCATGACCTACAAGATCCGCCGGGATCCCAAGTGCCCCGCGTGTTCAATCGAGCCAGAAGAAATCGTGATCGCGGAGTACGACCAGTACTGCACCCCGCACGCACCGCATTTCGACCTCTGATTTCACCCGGCCGCCAGTCGGTCTCCCGGCTTCGGCCGGTTGATCAGAACTGATTTTTGCCTGGAGGTCGCGTTTCTGCGGTCGAGGTCATGCGAATATGGTCGGCATGAGAGCGAAGATCGCAGCTGGAGCGGCAAAGGTCAAAGGTGCGGTGCCCGATGGCGCTGCATCAGTTGGTCTTGGCATCGCTGTCGCGTCAATCGCTGCATACGCGTTTGTCGTCATCACACTGAACTCGCTTGATGGTGGAGCAAAAGCAGCGTTCTCCGCTTTTTGGGCGGTCATCTTCGTCATCGGTCCTGGCTTCTTCCTTCCGATGGAACAAGAGGTCGGTCGAGCCGTTGCCCACCGGCGCGCGCAGGGCGACGGAAGTCGTCCGCTTGTGTACAAAGCGTTCAAGCTCGGTGCTGGACTCACGGCGATTCTCATCGTTGCGACGGTTGCGCTTTCGCCACTTCTTTCGAAAGAG
>CAIKHC010000343.1 GCA_903827085.1 uncultured Candidatus Nemicrothrix sp.
ACAAAAGGTGTACCGCGATCAGGGTGTGCCGATTCACGACAAGCACATCGAACTCATCGTTCGTCAGATGACCCGCAAGATCACCGTGCAAGAAGCCGGCGATTCCGACTTCCTTCCGGGTGAGCGCGTCGACTCCAAGGTGTACCGCGATGCCAGTCGTGCACTCGTGATGGAAGGGAAGAAGCCCGCCGAGGGTCGTCCCGAAATCATGGGTATCACCAAGGCCTCGCTTGCCACCGATTCATGGCTGTCGGCGGCCTCCTTCCAGGAGACCACCCGAGTGCTCACCGAAGCCGCCATCGAGTCCCGTTCGGATTCGCTGCTTGGCCTCAAGGAGAACATCATCATCGGCAAGCTCATCCCTGCCGGAACCGGCATGGCGAAGTACCGCGACATTTCCACTGCGGCACCTGAGTATCAGCCGATGGAGTTCTGGTCATCGGGTGACGACGACGAGGCCGGCGACCTTGCCGACCTTCTCGCCAACCGTATGGCTGGCGATGTCATCACCCCGGCTCCGGTCGATATCGATGAGATGGCCGCACTTGCCGACGCAGCAGCCGAAGCGGCGATGTCTGCCGAAATGGTTGCCGGTGCTGGCGATCTTGCCGAAGCCGGCGAGGAGCTCCCCGACGCTCAGGTCATCGAGCTTCCCGTGGCTGATGCCTCAGAAAACACTGAAGAAAGCGGCTCTTCCGAAGAGTCTCTGTAGTCCCGGTTTCGGGGGTTTGCCCAGAACGGGCCGACCCCCCTAACCTTGCCCTCCGCTTCGGGGCCGGTCCCCGTCGCGATATGAACGCCAGAAAGGTTCGTTGTGCCCACCATTCAGCAGTTGGTCCGTAAGGGCCGCCAGTCGAAGCCCGCGAAGGGCAAGACCCCGGCCCTCAAGGGCGCTCCGCAGCGTCGGGGCGTGTGCACGCGCGTCTATACGACTACCCCGAAGAAGCCGAACTCCGCACTCCGCAAGGTTGCTCGTGTTCGTTTGTCTTCCGGCATGGAAGTCACTGCCTACATCCCCGGTGAAGGACACAACCTCCAAGAGCACAGCATCGTTCTCGTGCGCGGTGGTCGTGTGAAGGATCTTCCGGGTGTGCGTTACAAGATCATCCGCGGCACCCTCGACACCTCGGGTGTGCGCGATCGCAAGCAGGCCCGTAGCCGTTACGGCGCCAAGAAGGAAAGCTGATATGCCTCGTAAGGGTCCCGCACCCCGCCGCGAACTGATGCCCGATCCGATCTACCGATCGGTCGTTGTTACTCAGCTTGTCAACAAGGTTCTGCAGCGCGGCAAGCGCTCCACTGCCGAGCGCATCGTGTACGAAGCGCTCACCATGATCGAAGCCAAGACCGGCACCGAGCCGATCGCAACGCTCAAGCGTGCAGTCGACAACGTCAAGCCGCAGCTCGAGGTTCGTAGCCGTCGTGTTGGTGGCGCCACCTATCAGGTGCCCGTCGAGGTTCGTCCCCGTCGTGCCAACACGCTCGCCATTCGTTGGATCGTGGGTTACTCACGTCAGCGTCGCGAGCGCACGATGGCAGAGCGTCTTGCGAACGAACTTATGGATGCCGCCAACGGCGTTGGTGCATCGATCAAGCGTCGCGAAGATCTCTACAAGATGGCCGAATCCAACAAGGCGTTTGCCCACTACCGCTGGTAACAGCCACGTTGGTTCCTGCCGACGCCCCGCCTTGTGCGGGGCGCCGTCGCGAAACAAGTACTTCCCCCCACTTCGTTCCTTTACAACTTCCCCTGACCGCCAGTCACACGACAGGACCTGACGATGGCATCACGCCCGCATCCTCTTGAAAAGACCCGCAATATCGGCATCATGGCCCATATCGACGCGGGCAAGACCACCAC
>CAIKHC010000344.1 GCA_903827085.1 uncultured Candidatus Nemicrothrix sp.
CCCGGGCACGACCGGGCGGACGTACCCCGGAAGCGGTTCTGACCGAACTCATCATGGCTCCACGGTACAGGCGGAGCGTCCCCGCCCCGACTCTTTACCTAGCGCTTGCGTTGGTTCTTGCGCGGCCGTGGCGGGATCACACCAGAAGGCGATGCAACTGGTGCTGATTTATCGGCAGAATCGGCTGAGGATGGCGTCGCAGTCACCGCGATGGCCGGCGAACCCGCACCCGTCAGACCAACTCGCTCCGCAGAGCGTGTGACGTCCACACCTTGGGATTGCAATCGCTCACGGATCGCCTTGTATTTGGATTCACGTTCCTTCAAGGCGACGAGAACGGGTGCGGCAACGAAGACCGAGGAATAGGCGCCAGCCAGCAAACCAACGGTGAGTGCCACGGAGAACTCCTGCAGAGTCACCGCGCCCATGATGAACGCTCCGACGACCAACAACGAAAGAACCGGCAACAGCGAAGAGACCGTCGTGTTGATCGAACGCAAGAGCACCTGGTTCATCGACAACGACGTCATCTGCCCGTAGGTCATACGCCCGCTTTGACCGACGAGTCCTTCGTTTTCCTTGATTTTGTCGTCGACCACGATCGTGTCGTAAATCGAGTAGCCCAGAATCGTAAGGAAAGCGATCACCGTCCCAGGCGAAACCTCAAACTGGAAAATGGAGTACACACCGACAGAAATCAAAACGTCGTGGACCACCGCGAATACTGCAGCTACGGCCATTCGCCACTCGAGGCGAATCGAGAGATAGATGAGAATCGCGATCGCAAAGAAGATGAGGGCCCGAACCGCCGATGCCGTGACGTCCGATCCCCACGATGCTCCAACCGTCGAAACACTCACTTCGGAAACATCGGTACCAGCCAGATCGGCGAGCGCTTGCCGAACTTCAACCGTATGTTCAGGGGTGCTTTCCGGACCTTGCACCCTGAGAATGTCGGAACCAACGATCTGGATCTTGGCCTGAGCCTCGCCTACCGACTCGAGTTCGGATCTGGCTTCCTCTACCGAGACTTCCGGAGCGCGGACTTCCCAAGAAACGCCGCCTTCAAAGTCGATACCGAGGTTCAAGCCGCGAGTCGTCAGCGAAACGATGCTTGCGATCACCAGAACTGCCGAAACAGCAAGACCACGCTTCCACCACACCAAGAAATCGATGTTTGTTTGACCGCGATTGATGCGCGACATCCAATTCATCGACTGACCTCCGCTTGAACGCGCGCCTGACCAGCACGCGAAGTTTGTTGGGGGATTTCCGCGGGGAGACCCAAGATCCGAGGATGTGCGCGAAGGAACTTCGATCGGGTGCAGAGCTTGACCACGGGCCGCATAAACGACCACGACATCAAGATGTCAAGTGCCGTCGAAAGTGCGAGATAGAACGCAAACCCTCGCACTGGCCCAACGGTGAGCCACCAAAGAAGACCTGCGCCAATCAACGAAGCAACGTCAGCCTTCACGATCGTTGAGAACGCCGTAACGAACGACTTGTCGGTCGCGCTTCGGATTGCACGTCCTTTGTAGACGTCTTCCTTGAGGTGCTCGTAGTACACGACGTTCGAGTCGAGTGAAACACCAACCGAAACAATGATGCCGGTGATTCCAGCGAGAGTCAGTGCCAAACCGTTGTTCGAACCGAGCCAAGAAATGATTGACCAAAGCAATGCGCCCTCGACAGCCAACTTCACGATCGCAAGGAACCCCAGGACTCGGTAGAACGCGATCATGTAGGCGGCCACGAGCAGGATGCCGACGAGGCCGGCGACCAATCCGGCATGCAACGCGTCGCGTCCGAGAGTCGCTGAAACAATCTGCGCTTGCTGCTGTTCGAATTCCACCGGCAAGGCGCCGTACTTCAATGAGGTCGCAAGATCCTTCGCTGTCCGTTCCGTAAACGAGCCCGAGATCTCGATCTGGTCGGCTTGGAAACTTTGGCTATTGATGCTTGGAGCAGAAAGCACACGACCATCGAGAACGATTGCCAACTGACCTGTGGGGCAGGTCGAACCCTTCGTGAAGCACTGGCCAGCAATGGCGTTGAATCCACCAATTCCGTCAGCGCCACTCTTGAAGGTCGGAGCAACGACCCACTGGCCTGAATCGGAAAGATTGGCGCGCGCTGTTTCAAGCGCACTGCCGGTGAGAGAAACAGGACCAACAGCGTATGAACCAACGAGCACGCCATCGTCACATTGCGGGAGTATGGCTTGACCGCCTGCGTTGATCTCTTCGGCTGAAAGGCCCGAGACACACACATCAAGTGGCAAACCGCCGACCGTCTTGGTTGGGTCGATCGTCGTCGTTGGGCTTGATGCTTCAGGTGCAACAGTTGTCGCAGTCGAGGCTGGATCGCCGCTGGTCGTGGTCGTGGCTTCCTGCGGATCGACCGGGACGTTGGCGAGCACCGGGCGGAACTGAAGTTCCGCCGTCTGGCCAACAAGTTCAAGTGCCCGCTCTTTGTCCTTCACCCCGGGAATCTGGATGAGGATGTTGTTGCCCTGACGAGTGATCTCGGGTTCAGCAACACCAATGGCGTCGATTCGCTGACGGATAATCGCAATTGCTTGATCGATCGTTTCGTTGTCGACCTCTTGCACGGGCTTCAGAACGACGGAAACGCCGCCTTGAAGGTCGAGTCCAAGAAGTGGTTTGTTGCCAGCAGCGAATGTGTAGATCAGTGCCGCTCCTGCAATCACGACGATTACGACAAGCGAACCAAAGCCTCGGAGGCGTTTCACGCGTCGGAGTCCTCGTCGTCGGTTTTCCCACTGACGTCGGTCTCGGTCACAGCCGGGTCGACGACCTGCGATGCGATGGCTCGACGAGCGATCTTGATCTCAACGCCAGGCGCAACCTGCAGCAGGACCATGGCCTCGCTGACCTCGACGAGTGTGCCGTAAATGCCGGAGCCAGTCATGACCTCGTCTCCTACAGCCAATGACTGGATGAAGGCATTGTGGCGCTTGAGTTCGCGCTGCTTCGGAAGAATCAGCACGACCCAAGCAATGACGAACAGAACAATGATGATGAGGAAGGACATGGTTTCGGAAGGTCTCGTTCTAGGGGTTCTAGGGCGTAAACGGCGCCACGTTAGCCCTCTTCACCCCTCCCCCATTATTCGGCTCTCGCGAGGTTCAGTCCCAGACCGATGCCACCGATGCCCGGAATTGGTCGTAGGCGCCAGCCACGATCGCAGCCTGAGCCGCCTCCATAAGCCGCAGCAGCCAGTGCACGTTATGGATCGTGGTCAATCGGGCGGCAGTTGGTTCGCTCACCATCAGAAGATGGCGGAGATAGGCCCTCGACCAGCGGGAACAGGCCTCGCAGGTGCACCCCGGCTCGAGCGGGTCGGGATCGTCGGCGAATCGGGCATTGCGCAGATTCATTCTTCCTGAACTCGTGAGAATCGTCCCGTGGCGAGCGAGTCGGGTCGGCAAGACGCAATCGAACATGTCGACACCGAGGGCGACGGCCTCGACAATGCTCACTGGGTCCCCGACTCCCATCAGATACCGGGGTCGGTCAGCAGGCAACACATCAGTGACCGCAGCGAGGGCCGGAAGCATCTCGGCCCTGGTCTCACCTACGGAGAGACCACCGATGCCGTAGCCGTCGAAGCCAATCTCGAGGGTGCGTTCAGCGCTCTCGGTGCGCATGGCCACATCAACACCACCTTGCACGATGCCGAACTGTGCCTGCTTCGAGCCAGTTTCACGCGCTGGGGTATGCGCTGCTTTCGCGCGACCCGCCCACAGAACTGATCGTTCGAGAGCCGCGCGCACTACTGCCTCAGATGATGGAAGCGGCGGACAAACGTCGAGGACCATCTGAATATCCGAACCCAACTTTTGCTGAACCTCGACACTCCCCTCGGGGCTGAGGTGGTGATAGCTGCCGTCGTAGGTCGACTTGAACTTCGCTCCCTCATCATTCACTTTGGGCTCAAGCGAAAAGATTTGGAAGCCACCGGAATCTGTCAGCACGTGACCATGCCAGTCGGCGAAACCGTGGAGACCACCAAAACGCTCAATGAGGTCGGCCCCTGGTTTCAACATGAGGTGATAGGTGTTGCCCAGGATGACTTCAGCACCGAGCTTCTCGAGATCGGCTGACGTCAGCGTGCGAACGGCGGCTCGAGTACCTACGGGCATGAAGCAGGGAGTACGAAACGAACCACGCGCCGTATGCACGACACCGGTTCGAGCGAACCCATCGGTTGCGTCGATCTGCAAACGAAGGACGGTTTCAGTTGCGTCGGTGCTCAACACTGCTCCAATGGCGTCGAAAAAAATATTCGTATCTGGGCTCCATGTCACCACAACTGACCCTTTGAGGGCGTTATCGTCGTCGACATGTCAGACACCTCCCACAACACCTACTTCGATGGTGGCGTTCAGAGCCTCGGCTTCGAGACCGCTGCAGGCCGA
>CAIKHC010000345.1 GCA_903827085.1 uncultured Candidatus Nemicrothrix sp.
AGATCGGCGACTTTGGCGACATTGTCGCGAGTGAGACGAGCGGACATGGAGAAGCATCGTAGATGCCGACCGGGCCAACCCCTCCCGACGTGGATAGGGTCAGCAGTTCACGACAATTCTGTGGAGGACCCGTGGCGACCGCCTATCCATTCCTGAGCCCCGACTGGATGAATGCTGCACGAACGCTTCGGGAAACTCTGCCCCGGCCCGACACCGCTCCCCCGGTCGCCGTCCGCATGAACCTCGTGGTCACCGACACCCCCTTCGATGCCGATGTACAGGGCCATGTCGACACCACCGATGGTGAAGTCATCATCGAAGATGGTCACCTTGATGGGCCAGATCTCACGGTGACCGTGGACTACGAAACGGCTCGGGCGATCTTCATTGATCAAGACGCCGCAGCAGCGATGCAGGCCTTCATGGGCGGGCGTATCAAGGTCGACGGAGATCTCACCAAGATGCTTGCGATGCAGGCCTCCGCCGCCGCCCCCGACGCGAACGCACAGGCGCTCGCCGACGCACTGCGCGACATCACCGCAGACTGAACCAGTCCTGCTTGTTCAGATCGGCCCGCTCAAGCAACTGCCAGAGACTCGATCGCTTGCGGTTCGTCATGCTGGGTGCGGCGCACAAAGAACGCAGCAGCCAAAGCAATAACCGCTGCCCCCGCTCCAACGTAATACGCCGCGGCGTACGACGAGGTTCCGCTTCCGCTTGCTGCGCTCACCGATTGCACTGTCAGAAGAATTTGCATGCCCGCGACCACACCGATCTGACTCACAGTCTGCGATGCCGCGCTGGCAACACCAAGATCGCGTTTGTCGACTGAGTTCGCGATGCTGGCGATCATCGCCGGAGCGCACGCTCCCATTCCGATTCCAGAAAGAACCAGCGCGCCTTCAATCAACCACAATCCCGAGTCGGCCGTAACCATTGCCAAACTCATCATTGAGGCGACCAACACGATGGAACCAAACATGCCGATCGTTCTCTCACCGAACTTGATGACGAGATAACCAGCGATCGGACCGCAAATAGAAAATGCAATCGGTCGGGCAATCGAAACCAAACCAGTCTTTGTTGTGCTGTAGCCAAGAACATCGTGAAGTAGTAACGGCGTGAGAATGAATCCACCCATGTAGGTGAAATTCGCAAAGAACTGATTAATCATCGGAAACGTGAAATTCCGGCGACGGAAATAGCGCATCGGCAGTAGCGGATGTTCTGTCTGGCTTTCGACGCGAGCAAACCAGGCCAATAACAAAGGTCCTCCGATGAAGCCCGCGAGCACGAGTGGGTGAGTCCAACCCATTTCGGGACCGCGATTTAACGCAACAAGGATGAATCCGACACCGAAGGCAAGAAGCGCCGAACCGGCGATGTCGAATGGGTGCCGATCGCCACGACCCGAATGCGGAAGTACGAGAAAACCGATCACAACAGCGGCAACAGCAATTGGTGTCTGCAAAATGAAGATCCATCGCCAACCAAAGGAATCAACCAACGGACCACCGATAACGACACCGAAGACTGGTGCGCCGGCTCCCACGAGCGCCCAATAGCCAAGCGCTTGTGCGCGACGCTCTGGGGGAAAACTCCGATTAATCATCGACAACGCTGCGGGGCCGGCCGCTGCACCCAGCGATGCTCCAATTAATCGAGCAGCAATGAGAGCAGGCGCACTCCACGCAAGAACTGCGGCAGCGGAGAACACCGCAACACCCGTAATGCTGATCAGGTAAATACGCCGAGCTCCGTAGCGGTCGGACATCTTTCCGCCGATCGGACCCAGCACCGCCATTGCAAGGCTCGGACCAGTCACCGCCCAGGTGAGGATGCTCTGAGTGGAACCTAAGTCGTGCGCAATTTCGCCCAACGAAACCGTGAGAACAGTGATCGTGAAACTTGCGGTGAACACGCCCAGCAATGAGGCCGCGAGAATGATCCACGCTTTGCGCGGGCTGCGCTCAACCCGTCCAGCGACGCGCCGCTGCAGCATGAGACTCCATGGCAAAACGACAACTTCGTCGCCGCCCGATGGCTCAATCCCGAGCTCGAGTTCCTCAGCATCACCGAAGCCAACATCGCCGAGACTGTCGTTCCCTTCGGAACCCTCGGGATGGTCGGTGGTTGTCACGAACGGCGATGGTATCGGCGGATGCGCGCAGAGCCGGTTACGGCGAGGTCACCAATGTGACGGCCGAACCAGCCTTCACCTGCGTTCCAACGGCTGGGGTAGAACCAGTAACGGTCTTGGTCGGGTTACCAGCAACGCCGCTAACGGTGAGACCCAGCGCTGTGAGCTGTGCACTGGCATCAGCAATGGATTTACCGACAATCGATGCAGGGATCGTGACCGGCTTCTTGCCCTTCGACACCGTCACGGTGACCGTGCTCCCCTTCGCTGCGGTCTGACCTGCCGCAGGAGATGAAGAAATCACGATGTTCTCGGCCACTCTGTCGGAGAACTCGTCGACCCGGGTGACTTTCAATCCAAGCGCATCAAGTTGCGGCGTGACTTCAGCAATTGGCTTTCCTGCGATCTCGGGAATCGTCCGAGGCTTTGGACCGGCGCTGACGACGAGACCAATCGCCGAGCCTTTTGGCATCTCTGGGGTGATTCCATCGGCGAGTGACAACACAATTCCCTTTGCCACCGTTTCGTCGAACGCGTCGGTGACAACACCGAGTTTCAGACTTGATGCAGTCAGCGCAGCCGACGCCTGATCGATTGTCTTGCCGGGAAGGTCGGTCGGAACCGGAACGGGAGGCGGACCGAGTGAGACTGTGAGGGTGATGGTCTTGCCTTCGGCGAGCGATGTGCCCGCAACTGGATCCTGAGAAATCACCGTATCGATATCAATGGTTTCCGAATAGACGCCGTCGTCGACAACGTTGAATCCTTTCGATTCAAGTTCGGCGCGCGCCACAGGTGCAGACATCGACGCGTAATCAGCGAGAGTGTGAGTGGGTGTACGGAGGAGAAAGAACGCCGCCCCGCCACCGACAACAACAAGCAATGCAATCAGCGCGGCGATCGACTTTGCCGGTAGCCGTCGACGTGACCCTCTGCCCGAACGCGCTGCAGTCGCAACCGCGGCGCTCTCAGGGCGATCGATTGTTCGAGTGGCGGGTTGCGCGGCGAGAAACAGTTCATTCGCGATGGTTGGATCGGCAAACGTCGGACCGCCTCCAACTCCCGCCGGCGTTCCCCCGAGAACGATTTGTTCAGGAACATAAATCGTGGTGGGTTCGCGCGGATCAAGCTGATCAGGTTCAAGTGCAACAGTTCCGGCGAGACGCAGTGGCGCAACGGGACCGAGGTCGCCAGCGGCCATGAGCATCGTCGCGAATTCGGCGGCGTCGGGACGATCTGCAGGATTTGGAACCCCTACAGCGCGCAACGCCGGCACGAGTGGTCCGAGCACATCAGGAACAGGCACATTCCGATCCACGCGTGCCATAAGTGTTCCGAGCGTTGTATCGGCAGTAAACGGAAGTTGGCCAGTGACCGATTCGATAATCACGAGACCAAGTGAATAAACATCGCTGCGTCCGTCGAGCACCACACCTTGCGCTTGCTCAGGTGAGGCATAGCGAGCGGTGCCCAACACAGCACCGGCCGGTTCTGTCCATGCCGCTTCGGCAAGCGCGCGAGCTAGTCCAAAATCGGCGATGCGCAGAGTTCCTTCATCGTCGAAGAGAAGGTTGGCTGGCTTGATGTCGCGATGAACGAATCCTCGGCGATGGGCGTAGTCCAATGCCTGAGCAGTATCGACTCCGACACTTCTGGCTTGGGCAAGATCAAGAAGATTTCCGGCGTCGAGCATTGCCCGCAAGGAACCACCATCGAGCAATTCGGTGACGAGATAGGGCACCTCGCCCTGCCCCCAGTCGTGCACCGCCATGATGTGCCGGTGGTTCAGTGCCGCTGCGGAGCGAGCTTCTGCTTGGAAACGTTTGAGGAACGAAACATCGCTCGCAAGTGCATCGTGGAGAACTTTGACCGCGACGCGACGACGAAGAACCACGTCATCGGCCAGGTAGACAGTCGCGGAGGCCCCGGTGCCGATGGGGGCCAGCAGCCGGTAGCGCCCCCCGAGCACCTGACCGATGCGGTCGGCAGCACGGGCGTTGGACACGGGGTGAGGCTAGTTCTCTGACTTGCCGATTTCGGCCACCCTCAGCAAGGACGTGACGGAAAATCGTCACACCCGAGACCCGCACGCGAGCCGCGAGCGGGCAGACTCTTTCCGTGACCACTTCCGATCCTGCGAATGACACCACGAACTCCGGCGCCGACACCACCAAGTCCACCTCGCCGCCAAACCGCCGGTTCAAGCCTCGCTACATCGCCTACCTCGCGTTGCTTGCAATCGCGGTGGTCTGCATCGTGCTGGCTGCTCGTCTCGGCACCTCCGACACGTCCCAACTCGATGGTGGTCGCATCCAACGCCTCATCCCAACTCCCGGCGCAAAGATTCTTCAACAGGACATCATCGGAATCGATATGGCCCCGGGATACGAAGCGTCACTCGTCCTTAACGGAATTCCACTTCCGCTCGACCAGACCTACACCGTCCCACAGCTCAACCAAGTCACATTCAAAGCCGGACCGGGCAAGGTCTATGACACTCTGCCCGCAGGCCAGAACTGTCTGACGGCCACGTACTGGCAATCCGCGTTCGGTCCAAAAGTGAGTTCCGTCAGAAGCTGGTGTTTCACCGTCATCTGATCGACGTTTCTCTGACCACTAGCTGCGCGCACTCAATGCACGCGACCGCGTCGGCCTAAAGATCAACCTTCAGCGAGAAGTCGATCGAGTTCCGCAAACGCGCCGGAATGATCATCTTCGACGAGGATCGCATGCATTCCTACTGCGCGCGCAGCCACGATGTTTCCTGGAGCATCGTCGAGGAACACTGCATTCTCCGGAGCAACCCCAAGTTGCTCAAGCGTCATCTCATAAATCCGAAGGTTGGGTTTGCGAATACCAACCGCCGATGAATCGACAATGATCTCAAACAATTCGTCAACAGGAATCATGGCGCGCCAGCCATCGGAGAATTCCTTGATGTTGTTCGTAATTAATGCCGTGCGGTACCCGCTTGCACGCAACGCCAAGCCCTTTTCGACTACATCGCTTCGGGCTCCCGATTCGCCACCAAGAGCGCCGAACATTTCCTTGAGGTCAATTTCGAGACCCATCTCGGCACCGACGGCCTTGATCTGTTCAGCGGCCGCTTCAAGTGCGATCTCGCCTCGTTCAAGTTGGTGCCACGGGTGATCGGTGTCCTGATTGTAAGGACCAAACACCGCGCGAAGGCCGAGTTCGGGATCGAGGCCGCGCTCGGCATGCCACGCGTGCAATCCACTAAAGGGTGAAGCGGTGAACACACCACCGAAATCAAATACCACTGCTTCGATTGTCATGAATCCCCCTGAGTGCGAACTGAAGACGGCAAGGTACCGGTTTCGAGGAGTTCGAGGAAACCGGACTCGTCGAGGATCGGAACTCCAAGCTCCTCGGCCTTTGTGACTTTCGAAGCGCCTGGACCAGCCCCGATCACAACAGCAGTGGTTTTCTTCGAGACGCTCCCCGGAGACTTCCCTCCACGCCCCTTGATTGCTGCTTCTGCTTCGTCGCGAGTGAAGCTGTCCAGAGTTCCTGTCACGACAACGATCAACCCTTCAAGGGTCTGCAAAAGTCCAGAAGCTTCAGGACCCTGCAGGTTCACCCCAGCAGAGCGAAGTTTTTCGATGACAACCCGATTGGTCGGGTCAGCGAACCACTGGTGCACGGATGCAGCGATAATCGAACCAAGACCTTCAACGCTTGCGATCTCGGCTTCTGACGCCGATTCGATGTGATCGAGATGGCCAAAATGTTCGGCGAGCGCAACAGAACCGGCCCCACCAAGGTGACGGATGTTGAGGCCCACCAGCAGGTTGGCCAACGGCTTTGACTTTGAGCCTTCAATCGCGTCGAGAAGTTTCTGCACCGAGACGTCGGCGAACTTGTCGAGTCCTTTGAGACGCTCTGGATCAAGTGAATAGATATCAGCAACATCGGAGAGAAGACCGAGTTCGCAAAACAACTGCACGCGTTGTTCACCGAGGCCTTCAATATCCATTGCGCCGCGAGAAGCGAAATGTTCGATTGCGCCGGCAACTCGAGCGGGGCACGAAAGATTGAGGCAACGATGAACGGCTTCGTCCTCGGGACGCACAAGTACGTGGCCACAGACCGGACAGTTCGTGGGGAACTTCCACTTGCGCAAACCCTTTGGACGATCGGCGAGCACCGGACCGACGACCTCAGGGATGACATCACCCGCTTTGCGCACAATGACGGTGTCGCCGGGGCGCACATCCTTCACCGCAACTTGATCTTGGTTATGGAGCGTGGCGAACTCGACTGTTGAACCTCCGACAAAAACTGGTTCTAACTGAGCGAACGGCGTTGCTCTTCCGGTTCGCCCGATCGATACCTGAATATCGATCAGTTTTGTTGTGCGCTCCTCGGGAGGGAACTTGTAGGCGATTGCCCAACGAGGAGCCCGAGAGGTGAAGCCAAGTTCTCTTTGCAACGAGAGCGCATCGACCTTGAGGACGACTCCATCGATTTCGTAGTCCAGGTCGTGGCGATGCTTCTGCCATTGCATGAGGTGCGCGTCGACATCGTTGAGGCCGCGTAGCACCGCCACTTCAGGGTTGACAGGAAATCCCATTCCACTGAGGAATTCGAAAATCTGGTGATGTTCGGTGAGTTCTGGTCCCCCGACGACTTCGCCGAGTTGATAACTCCAGAACGAAAGGTTGCGGCTGGCGGTAACGGCTGCGTCCTTCTGGCGCAGAGACCCGGCAGCGGTATTTCGAGGATTGACGTACGTCTTCTCCCCCGCTTCGATCTGCGCTGCGTTGAGTTCCTCGAACGCCGAGATCGACATGTAGACCTCGCCGCGTACTTCAAGAACTTCAGGACTTCCTTCCGGCAAGCGATGCGGGATGCCTGTAATCGTCTTTACGTTCGCAGTGACGTCTTCGCCGACGCGACCATCGCCGCGAGTCGCCGCTTGAACGAGCACCCCATTTTCGTAGCGAATTGAAACGGCCAAACCATCGATCTTGAGTTCGGCGACGAGTCCAACCGATTCGGTTGAGGCTCCGAGTTCATCGATTCGACGCTGCAAGCGAGCGCCCCATGCCGAGACTTCATCGGGCGTAAACGCGTTGTCGAGGCTCATCATCGGCACGCGATGTTCTACTGACGAGAACGTGATACTTGCCGATCCGCCAATTGCCTGAGTCGGGGAATCGGGCGTGATCAGATCTGGGTGCTGGTCCTCGAGCGCTGCGAGTTCTCGAAACATCGCATCGAAATCGGCGTCGGGAATTTCAGGGGAATCCTGCTCGTAATACAGCCGACTGTGGTGGCGAATGATCTCGCGCAGTTCGTCGATACGACCTGCAGGATTCATCTCTCCATCAGACGACTTGGACACGGGCGAACACTAGCGAGGGCAGCGCCCTGAGCGTCGCGTTCAAGCGCCGACCGAAATTCGAGCACCTGTGGCTTGACCCTGCAGTCGCTCCGCCAATCGCGAAGTGTGCTCCATCACCTGTTCCGCCTGTGTCACGCCATGTTGTGCGAGCCCGCACACCGGCGTGATGATCGCGTTTGTTCGCAGCAACGTCGGATCACAGCCTTCATTGGCCATGTCGCACCAGACCGTTGACAGCCGACGCCAAAGGCGATCAACGCTCGTACCGATCGGACCATCGGTTGGCACCGCCCCCCACGCGATCCATCCACCGCGGTCGAGGTAATCGGCAACGAGCCCCGAGTGTTTCGCGATGCGATCGTCGACGGGGACCGAAAGAATCCGAGGTCCGGTACTCAACAGAAGTCTGTAATCAACTGCAGTGCAGCAATGAAGTCCTGTGATTGCCTTGGACTCGACAATTGCCATCGCTGAAGACACCAAGTCGATGCCTTCATTCGGACCGATCGGGAATCCTTCATCGGTAAGCGAACCCATCGCAGGTTCGTCAAGGAACACGACCACCTGCGCTTGCGGTACGCGCGACAACACATGATCAACGAGTCGTTCGATGCGGGCCCGCACGGCATGGCCCGCAATGCGAAACGCAAGATCAATTTCGATTCCTGCACCCCACAAGGCGATACCTAGGGTGACCGGTCCCGTGAGTGAGACCTTGACCGGGCCATCTCTATCGGCAACTGCAGTCAGGAACGCCCGAAGACCAACCCACGCATCGCTCGACAAACGTTCGTCGTCAAGAGGAGCCTCGGGGTCAATGAGCGAAAGGTCAACGTCGATTGAGCCATCGACGCGAATCGTGACACCGGCGAGTCCGGATGCGGCCTGGGCAATCATTCCTTCGCGTCGCGACCGAGCTGGCAACGACGGTGCCGATGGCAATCGCGGACTGTGTCTGAGCACGAACTCGACCGCCTCGCCTGGATCGCAATGCGGTAAATACCCGATTCCGGTTGAGAGACCGGGAGGCAACGACAACGAGGTAGCGCGCGAACTCATGTCAACGCCTCCCTTTCGTGTCGTGGTCAATCATTTCGCACCGTCCCGAAGGTTTCGCCCACTTCCGAACCGAAAATCGGTCGGAATCTTGTGGCCGAAGTCACATGGTTAGCGAGGACGGCCAGAATCGGCAAATCTCGTGAGTGATGACCCCCACCAGCAGGGCAGTCAGTCGCTGGGCCCCGGCCCTCATCTGGCTGTCACTCCCCCTCACCGCAGGCACGTCGTTCGCTCACGCCCTCGACCAACGCTCGGCGCCCGTCACCCTCACGGCCGCTATTGGGCTTTGGTCGATTTGGGTTATCGGCCTGATCGCAGCACTCGCTCCCAGTTCGGTTTCACTCACCACGATCCGAATTGTGATGCCCGCTTCTGTTGCCGCCGCTGCGTGGGCTGCGATTCTTGCTCCCAACGGGGCGGACGTCGCGGAATCATTTGCACTTGGCATTACGTCGATGTGCGCGGTGCTTTCGCTTTCCGCTCCCGTTGGCTACACGTTCATCAATGGGTCGTCCTACGGCGACGAGCAAAGATTCCCGCTACGTCCTCCCGGTCCTGTCGTTCTCGGTCCACTCGAACTTGTCTGGGTTGCGATGGTCGCAAGCGTTCTGGCGGGACCACTGCTGCTTGCCGCCAAACAATGGATACCGGGCGCAATCATCACCGTGCTCGCCGTTGGTCTCTGCGTTGTAGGAGCGCGCGCGCTCCATCAACTCTCGAAGCGTTGGCTCGTCTTTGTGCCCGCCGGCCTTGTTCTTGTCGACCGAACGTCACTCCTTGACGCACTGCTCGTTCAGCGTCACGTCGTGAGTTCGATTGGCGTTGCCGAAGAGGATTCCGTTGCCATCGACCTCAGCGCAGGCGCCATCGGCCCACAGGTTGAGTTACGCCTCTCAACGACCGATGCAATCATTCCGACACCCGCACGACGCGATCGTCACAAGATGATCGAACCGATCGATGTTGATGCAGTTCGATTCACGCCAAGCCGGCCCGGATGGGTCCTTGATGCAGCGAAAGAACGTCGGCTTAGCGTCGACTGACGAGTCCCCCGCCGACGACAAGATCGTTGTCGTACAACACGATGCTTTGGCCAGGAGCAACGCGACGTGTCGGAGACTCCCAAATAAGTTCAAGTCCGCCGTCGGTCTCTCGGAGTTCACTAATTGCCAGTGACTCCCCGTGAGCACTTGCCTGCGCCGAAACAGTC
>CAIKHC010000346.1 GCA_903827085.1 uncultured Candidatus Nemicrothrix sp.
GAATATGAGGCACGGCGGTTTCAGAAGCAAGCCACAAATCGGGTTGCAGCGCATTCAATCGTTCAGCGCGCAACCGAACCTGTTGTTTGGATTCCTCGGCCGACACATAGAGAACCTTCGAACCCGACGCAGCGATTGACGCCACTGCTTGCAGTAGCAACGTGGACTTACCGATGCCGGGTTCCCCACCAACCAACGTGACCGAACCAGGCACGAGCCCGCCGCTGAGCACACGATCGAGTTCGCCAATACCGGTGGGCTTCGGCTGCCATTCGTGCGCGTCGACTTCAGAAATAGGCACGGGCGCATCACGTTTGCCTAACAACGCCGCAGACGAAACTTTCGAAACGTCGTCGAGTTCCTCAACCAGCGTGTTCCAGCCCTCGCACCCTGGACAGCGACCTACCCATTTGGGCACGCTCGTGCCGCATTCGGTGCAACGGAACACTGCTCGGAGCTTGGCCACGGCGACACCCTACGCATCAAGCGAGACAGTCATGGCGCCCAAACGAAAAGTGCCGCCCCCGAAGGAGCGGCACCGTTCAACTCTGGAAGCCAAATCGATCAGCCGGTGAAAGCTGGCGCCACTGGATCACCACTGGTCGATCCGCTTGCATCAGAGGTCGTCGGCGAACCGGGCGCAACAGTCGTGGTTGTGGACGTTGTCGACGTTGTGGTCGTTGTCGCGTTCGGATCAACGATCACGGCATCCAACTGCGCGGCAATGGCCTCACCTCCCAGTCCGGCCACGAAGGTCTTGAGGCAGAAGGTGTAGGAGCCTGCTGCGATCGTCGTAGTGGCAAACCCCTGCAACGTGAACGCTGCTGAACCGAAGGTCAACGAAGCTGGGCTCGCTGCGAGTTGCATCCCCGAAGGAGAGTTGGCATCTGAAGTCAAGTAATACGTCGCTTGCAACGAAGAGTCGTTGATATTGCAGGTATGCCCCGATGACCAGACGAGGAGTTCGACGTTGTCATTCGTGGTTGATCCCGTGTAGGTAACGGTGACGCCATTCGAAATAGCGGTGAGTGATCCGGTTGCCGCGCCGGCCGGCGACGAACTGAACAGGGCGAATGAGGACACAACCAACGCCGCAGCAGCGACAAGGCGGGTGGGGCGTAGGAATCGGGACATCTTGGGCCTTTCGGGGAGTTTCATGGTCAGAAACGGACTTGGTCGGAACATCCTAACAATCGTAGGTTCACTGATCCAGTCCTCTTCCCTGCCATGTCCCCCGACCCCGTAGTCGCCTCATTGCCATCGACGACCTTCTAAGGTCGACCCGTGGTGGATGACAACCGGGCCAGGATCCTCGAGCTTGCCGTGGCGGCCATCGATTCCGGCGGCGAGTCGGCCGTGCGCGTCCACCACATCGTCAATGAGGTCGGCGTCACCCCACCGGTGCTCTACTACCACTTCGGCAGTCGGGATGGTCTGGTCATCGCGGCCCAGATCGAGCGTTTTTCCCGCCAGACCGAAGCCGACATCACTGCAATTGGGCGCGCAGTGGCCCGATGCGAGTCGAGCGACGATCTCCGTGAGGTACTCGTCATCACTTGGACGCGCTCGTTGGCTGAACGTTCCGAAAGTCGCTGGCGACGCACAAACGTTCTTGGCAGCGCGCATGCCCGTCCCGAACTTGAAGCGGCGGTGGCCAATGCTCAGGACAGGATCGTCGAAGGGCTCGTCGAGATCCTCGAACCATGCCGCGAGAAGGGGTGGCTCCGCCCCGGGATCGATCTGACAAGCGCGGTCGTGTGGCATCACAGCGTCATGATCGGGCGCGTGCATATTGAACATGGGGTGAAGTTGGGCGACCCGAACGAGTGGGACCGGCTCACACTTGAGGCCGTGCAACACGCGTTCTTTGGTTCCTAACGACCTTCACGGAACACGCGAATTACTGCTGTTTCGAACCAAAACGAAAAGTGCCGCCCCCGAAGGAGCGGCACGGTTCAACTCTGGAAGCCAAATCGATCAGCCGGTGAAGGCCGGGGCAACCGAGTCGCCAGACGCGCCGCCAGCAATAGTGGTGGTAGTGGTAGTCGTTGTTGTTGGAACTACTGCCGCGAATGTGATGGAAAGCGATTGGAGAAGTGGGGCGAGGTTCTGTGCGTCACGCCCATAGAGGCATGCCATACGGGGCCCCGCGGGAATTTGCATTGGTGCTATCGGCGGCCAGGCCTTCACCGAGGAACCAGCCGAAAGCAGCGTGGGGCTGGCTCCTAATTTTGGAACCGCCGACACACCAGTGCCACCTTCAATAGTGAACGAGACGTTGATCCCGTCTGCAAACTGTGGGCAGGTTGCCCCGCTTGGGTAGAAGTTGATGAGAACGGAATCAGGTGCGCTCGCTGTCCAGGTGACGGTCATGCTGCCATCACCGTTATCAACCATTGAGCCGGTACCCGCCGCGTTGGCGGGGCTGGCCGCGAATACCACTGCTGTTGAAACAAAGAGCGCACTGGCAACAACCATGCGAGTCGAACGAGTGAATCGAGACATCTCAGACCTTTCCAAAGGGTGACCGCGTTCGGTGCGAACTCGGAGGGCTAACCCTAGTAAGACTATTTCTCAATGTCTAGTGAAACTAAGCAGGCTCCTGGATGATCTGGTTACGGTTCCTCGCCGTTCCGGCGGCCGTAAGGTCACTGCGTGGCTGATGACAATCGCACCAAAATCCTTGATCTCGCCATCGCTGCCATCGACGCGGGCGGCGAGGCGGCGGTGCGCGTCAATCACATCGTTGAGGAAGCTGGCGTTACGCCTCCGGTCCTCTACTACCACTTCGGAAATCGCGATGGCCTTGTCATCGCTGCACAGATCGAGCGCTACTCCCGCCAAATCCGCCAAGACATCGACGCAATTGGACAACGACTTTCGCAGTGCCAGTCACGCGAGGAACTGCAAACCACTCTCGTTGATATCTGGGAAAAGACTCTCGTCGGGCGCGAAGAAAGTCGGTGGCGTCGCGTGAGTGTGGTCGGCAGCGCGTTTGCACGACCCGAACTTGAAGCCGAAGTCCTTCGTGCGCAGGATGAGATCGTCGCGGGGTTAGTTGCCGTCCTCCAACCATGCAACGAGCGAGGCTGGCTTCGCGAAGGAATCGATCTCCCTAGCGCAGTCGCGTGGCAACACGGATTGCTTTTGAGTCGCGTGTTCATCGAGCGCGGCGCGCAACAAGGTGAAACCGATGAGTGGGATCAACTCACACTTGAAGCTTTACAACATGCGTTCTTCGGTTCCTAACGACATTCCCGAAGCGCACGACTTGCCGCGGTTTCGAACCCAAACGAAAAGTGCCGCCCCCGAAGGAGCGGCACCGTTCAAATCTGGAAGCTGAATGATTCAGCCGGTGAACGCAGGTGTAACCGGATCCGTCACCGGTGCACTGGTGGTGGTCGTCGTGGTCGTCGTAGGAGCCGCAACCGCAAAGGTGATTTCAAGAGTTTGGGATACACCGCCCGCTAAATTCAAATAGAGGCAAGCCACATACGATCCCGCTGTGATTTCCCCATCACCCGCGGTCATAGCACCCCATTCGTTCACGGTGGTTCCCACAGAGAGCAACGTAGGAGAAGCAGTCAATACAGCAGGCTCAGAGGAACCTGGTGGCAGGGGTGGCATGGAGTTGGTGGTGCCCGAGAGGTACATCGGCGAGCCAAATGGGCTTGCATTCGACGGGCATGTTGTGCCGCTGGCGAAAAAGTTGAGCGCCACCTGATCACCCTGTGAGGGAGTTGCCCAAGTGATGGTCATGGTGCCATCACCGTTGTCAACCATTGAGCCCGTTGCCACCGCATTCGCAGGAGTAGCGGCGAACAACACGACAGCTGAGACGAAAAACGCGCTGGCAACAACCATGCGCGTCGTACGAGTAAATCGAGACATTGAAACCCCCCTAAAGAGCATGGAACTTTGTGTCCCAGCAATCGGAAATAGTACAAAAAATTCTTCAGAATGCGCCAGCGTCTTATCCGAGGGCATGCCAAACGAAAAGTGCCGCCCCCGAAGGAGCGGCACCGTTCAAATCTGGAAGCTGAATCGATCAGCCGGTGAAGGCTGGTGTAACCGGATCGGCCGCTGGTGC